>JANXTJ010000277.1 GCA_025352485.1 Salinibacterium sp. | reverse complement strand
CCACGCGCGCCCGCTCGCGCTGTACCTGCATGGCTGCGCGTTCGTTGCGTCTGGCCGCGACCCGGTCACTGGCTACCAGGGGCCGCTTGCGCGCCTCCTGTTTCTGCTTGCGGGTGGGGGTCGCGTGACCCTTGCCCGACGGAGTTTCGGGTGCGCTGTCGACGGCGTTGTCGGTCGGCGTTGTCTTGGCCACGGATGAGTCCTTCGCTGGCGGTGAGCTTTAAGATTACTCGTATGACCGAAACAGCGCTGCCGCATCCGCTTCTCGCCCAGCTTCGCGAGGCGGTGCACGGGGGGATGCCCGCGGCCATCTCCGACCTAGGGGGCCTTGTTCGCATCCCCTCGGTCTCCTGGGACGGCTTCGACGCGGAGCGCGTGTTTGACAGCGCAAAAGCGGTCGAGGCGTTGCTGGCGGCAACCGGCGTCTTTGACTCGATCGAGATCGCGCGCGCCGCGATTGACGATGAGCGCCTCGGTCAGCCGGCCGTGCTCGCCACTCGGGCGGCCAAAAACGGTAAGCCGACGATCTTGCTTTACGCGCACCACGACGTGCAGCCGCCCGGAGACGAGGCCGACTGGGAGTCGAACCCGTTCGAGCCGACAGTGCGCGGCGACCGCCTCTATGGTCGCGGGGCGGCAGATGACAAGGCGGGCGTCATGGCGCACGTTGCGGCGATTCGAGCCTTCGTAGAGACGGTCGGTCTCGACTTCGATCTCGGGCTGGTCGCGTTCATAGAGGGAGAGGAGGAGTTCGGGTCGCGCTCGTTCGCCGACTTTATTGTCAAGCACCGTGACCAACTCATGGCCGACGTTATCGTCGTAGCCGACTCCGACAACTGGGACACACAGACGCCTGCGCTCACCGTAGCGCTGCGCGGCAACGTGACGTTCAAACTGAAGGTGTCCACCCTTGACCACGCCTCGCACTCGGGCATGTTCGGGGGAGCGGCACCGGATGCCATGCTCGCCGCGATCCGCCTGCTGGCGACCCTGCACGGCCCGGACGGCTCCGTCGCCGTGGCCGGGCTCACGAGCCGGTCTGCCCCGACCCCCGCATACGATGAGGCCAAGTTGGCCGAGGAGGCCGCCTTCCTCGACGGAGTCACCGCGATCGGCCACGGGCCGGTGTTGTCTCGCCTGTGGGACCAGCCGGCAATCACGATCACCGGCATCGACGCGCCCACGGTCATGAACGCCTCGAACACCCTCGTGCCGTCGGTCACGGTCAAAGTGAGTGCCCGGATCGCGCCGGGGCAGTCGGCGGCCGACGCCTATGACGCCCTCGAACGTCACCTCCGCGCGCATGCGCCTTTCGGCGCGCATCTTGAGATCTCCGACCTCGATCGTGGTAATCCGTTCTTGGTGGATACCAGTGGTTGGGCTGTTGCCGAGGCGAAGGATGCCATGCATCAGGCCTGGGGCAGAGCACCCTTGGAGACGGGGATCGGCGGCTCGATTCCGTTTATCGCCGACCTGGTCGAGGTCTTCCCGAACGCGCAAATCCTCATTACCGGCGTCGAAGACCCGGATTCCCGAGCGCACAGCCCCAATGAGTCGCTGCACCTGGGGGTTTTCCAACGCGCCATTCTCACGGAGGCCGTGCTGCTGGCAAAGCTCGAAAGCCGCGCGTAAGATTATGGACATGACCATGATCGACGAGTCCACCACCAAGGCCCACGGGGTTGGCCTGACTACTGCAGCGGCCGACAAGGTTCGCAGCCTCATGTCGCAGGAGGGTCGCGACGACCTGCGCCTGCGTCTGGCCGTGCAGCCCGGTGGATGCTCCGGCCTCATCTACCAGCTCTATTTTGACGAGCGCAGCCTCGACGGCGACGCCGTGGTCGAGTTTGGCGAGGGCGTCGAGGTCGTTCTCGACAAGATGAGCGTTCCCTATCTCGATGGTGCCACGATCGATTTCGAGGACACCATCCAGAAGCAGGGCTTCACCATCGACAATCCCAACGCACAGGGTTCCTGCGCGTGTGGGGACAGCTTCCACTGAGCGTCCGCTCACGAGCCTCAATGCACGAAAAGGGCGCATCCGCTGGATGCGCCTTTTTCGTATTCTCGACACCTATTCGGTTGCGGTGCGGCGGCGATGCGACCGCCGCCGCCGCCG
>JANXTJ010000272.1 GCA_025352485.1 Salinibacterium sp. | reverse complement strand
GTCTGAAACATGATGGTCGGCCTGCCTAGACTGGGCAGGTCGAGCGGTTCGTTCGGCGGGAGCGACAGCCGAGCCCGGCATCCGCCCACTCGGCTTTTGCGACCGAAGGGGTAACTGTGCCGACGTTCTCGTTCGAGCTGTACCCCCCGCGCACCGAAGCCGCCGAGGGCGCGCTGTACCTCTCGCTCGCCCACCTCGTCGCGGCCGGCCCCGAGTTCATCTCGGTGACCTACGGCGCGGACGGCTCGTCTCGCGAGCCGTCGCTGGCTGTGCTGGCCAAGATTCTCGACGGTACCGACGTGCGGCCGATGGCCCACCTCACCTGCGTTGGCTCCTCGTATGCGCAGGCCAGCCAGCTCATTCGCGAGTTTTTGGATGCGGGAATAACCTCCTTCCTCGCACTGCGCGGCGATCCGCCGGCCGGGGCCGCGGAGGGGGACGACTTTCTGGGAGATCTGGGCAGCGCCGGAGAACTGGTGCAGCTCATTCATCGAGTGCAGTCAGAACGGGCTCCGTTCGCCTTTGAGGACGTTCCCGGTTTCCCCGGGGCAAAGCGCCTCACCAGCGGGGAGAAGGTGACCATCGCCGTCGCGGCCTTCCCGAACGGGCATCCGCGTTCCCGATCGGTCGACCAAGACCTCGACACGCTGCTCGCCAAAGAGGCCGCCGGCGCAAACCTGGCCATCACGCAGCTCTTCTTCCAGGCCGACGACTACCTCGGTTTTGTCGACAGGGCTCGCTCCGCCGGGGTGACGATGCGCATTCTGCCCGGAATCATGCCGGTGCTCAGCCCGAACCGCCTGCGCCGCATCCTTGAGCTCAGCGGTGAGAACATCCCGGTCGAGCTCGAACGCGATCTGGCGGACGCGGGGTCCAGCGCCGAGCAGGCGGCCGTCGGCGTTCGCCACGCCACCGCGCTGGGGCACGACCTGCTCGCCGGTGGCGCGCCCGGCATCCACCTGTATACCTTCAACAAGCACGAGCCGGTGCTGGCCGTGCTTCGCGGCATCGGCCTGCTCGGTGAGCCGCAACCCATAAGCCCTGAAGAAACCAGCCCAGAAGAAACCAGCCCAGAGAGAGTTAGCGCATGACGACACCCTTCCCCACCGGCACGATCCTCGGCTACCCGCGCATCGGTCGTCGTCGTGAACTGAAGAAAGTGGTCGAAGCCTTCTGGGCTGGCAAGATCACCGCCGACGAGCTCGAAGCCACTGCAGCGGAGTTGCGCGCCGCGACTCGTGAGCGACTCGCAAGCCTGGGCCTCGGCCGCACCGATTCCTCGATTCCCGAGGCTTTCTCCTTCTACGACCAGATGCTGGATGCCGCGGTCACCGTCGGCGCCGTGCCCACCAGATTCGAGCGGCTGGTTTCGACCGACGGCACCATCGATCTCGCCGGCTACTTCACCATCGCCCGCGGCGAGGGTGAAGACACTCCCGCAGAGATGACGAAGTGGTTCGACACGAACTACCACTACCTCGTGCCGGAGATTGGCCCGGAAACGACGTTTCATCTGGCATCAGATCGCCTTGTTCGCGAGGTCGCAGAGGCGACCACCACCGGGTTCCGCACCCGCCCGGTGATCGTCGGACCGATCACGTTTTTGCTGCTGAGCAAGGCGTCAGAGGGCGCCCCCGATGGCTACCTGCCGCTGGATCGCCTCGACGATCTGCTCCCGGTATATGCGGAGTTGATCGCAGCCCTCACCGCAGCGGGCGCAGAGTGGGTGCAGCTCGATGAGCCCGCTCTGGTGTCGGAAAGTATCGAGGTGCCGAGGGATGCCGTGCTCGCCGCCACGAAGCGCGCCTACGACCTGCTGTGTGCCGTCCCCGCGCGGCCGCAGATCTTCGTGTCGGCCCCGTACGGTTCACTGGATGACGCCCTGCCGGTTCTCATCGGCACACCCGTTGAGGCCATCGGCCTCGACCTCGTCAAGGGGGATCTGCCGTCCGGCATCAGTACAAACAAGGTGCTCGTTGGCGGCGTCGTCGACGGTCACAACATCTGGCG
>JANXTJ010000265.1 GCA_025352485.1 Salinibacterium sp. | reverse complement strand
CCGACCACGCGCAAGGCGCAGGTGCGGTTGTCGAGTCCCCAGGCAACGGCGGTCGGAGCGAAACTGCCCTCGACGTAGCGCTTATACGAGTTGATGTTGGGTGCGAAGAAAAGCGTCAGTTCGCGCAAGGTCTTGAGCTGGCCAGCGATCCAGTGCTCCATGAGCTTCGAGAAACCGTACTTGCCGTTCTTGTCCGCCATGACGGGCTCGCCACCCTCGCCCACGACCGAGAGATGGATGTGGCACGAGTTGCCTTCGCGCTCGTTGAACTTGGCCATGAAGGTGAGCGACTTGCCGTGCTGATCGGCGATCTCTTTCGCGCCGTTCTTGTAGATCGAGTGGTTGTCGCACGTGGCGAGCGCGTCGGTGTAGCGGAACGCGATCTCTTGTTGGCCGAGATTGCACTCGCCCTTGACGCCCTCGCAGTACATCCCCGCGCCATCCATGCCATTGCGGATGTCGCGCAAGAGCGGCTCCATGCGGCTCGACGCCATGAGCGCGTAGTCGATGTTGTAGTCGCTCGCCGGGTAAAGCCCGTCGTACTTCTTCTTCCACGCGTCGCGATAGCTGTCTTCGAAGACGATGAACTCGAGCTCGGTTCCCACGAACGGGGTGAGCCCCTTCTCGGCGAGGCGGGCGATCTGGCGCTTGAGCACTTGGCGCGGGTCGGGGTTCACGGGAGTCTCGTCGAGCCACGTGAGATCGGCCGTCACGAGAGCGGTTCCCGGGAGCCACGGCACGAGGCGAAGCGTGTCGAGGTCGGGCATCATGGCCATGTCGCCGTAGCCGCGCTCCCACGAACTGATGGCATAACCGGCGACCGTGTTGTTCTCGACATCGACGGCGAGCAGGTAGTTGCAGCACTCCGCGCCGTGCTCGGCGAGCTCCTCAAGGAACAGTCGGGCCGAGGCACGCTTGCCGATCAACCGACCCTGCATGTCGGTGAAGGCGATGATGACGGTGTCGATCTCCCTGGCATCCACGAGGGTTCTGAGCTCGTCGATCGTGAGATTTCCCGTGCGTGCCGCCGTGCTCGATGCCACCATTTGCTCCTTTGCGAATGACCAATCCGACCATTAGACCACGTCGGACGACTTGACTGTCGCCCACCGTAGCGCCGAATTCTCCTCCAAAGGTAGACATGAGGTACCAATAACCGGCAAACTCAGGGGAATTCTGCAGGCAACGAGGCCTGCGCCCGACATGCGGAGGAAAGATGGCCGAGAACAAGACAAGCGTGTCCGGTGTGACTTACACCAGAGCGGATCCCGGATATTTCGAGAAGCGGAGCCTGAAGCGCTCCGCCGGCGTAATCGGGCTCTGGGGCCTGGCCGTCGCCGCGGTCGTCTCCGGCGACTTCTCCGGCTGGAACTACGGGATCGGCTATGCCGGCTTCGGCGGAATGTTTATCGCGTTCCTCATTCTCATCGTCATGTACTACGGAATGATGTTCAGCATCGGCGAGATGTCATCCGCCATGCCGCACACGGGCGGCGCATACTCGTTTGCCAGAGCAGCCATGGGGCCGTGGGGCGGCTTCGTCACCGGCCTCGCCGAAACTATCGAGTATGTCGCCACTACTGCGGTGATCGTCTACTTCTCGGCCGGGTACGCCAATAGCATCACGACCGAACTTCTCCACTTTTCGATGCCAGCCTGGATGTGGTGGATCGTCCTCTACGCGGTGTTCATTACGCTGAACTCCGCCGGAGCTGCCATCTCGTTCAAGTTCGCCGTTGTGGTCTCGGTTATCTCTATCGCCATCCTGCTGGTGTTCTCGGTGATGGCAATCACCTCGGGATTGTTCAGTGTCGACAAGTTGTTCGACATCGCTCCGGATGCCGGCCAGACCGCATTCCTGCCGCACGGTGTGGTTCCGATCCTCTTCGCGCTTCCCTTTGCCATGTGGTTTTTCCTGGGTATCGAGGAGCTGCCGCTGGCGGCGGAGGAGTCGCACAACCCCTCCCGCGACATCCCGCGCGCCGGGCTGGTTGCCCGCACCACGCTGATTGTCACCGGACTGCTGGTGCTGTTCCTGAACACCGGCATCGTCGGGGCCGGCGCCATCGCTCCATCGGGCGAGCCGCTGCTCGATGGGTTCAGGGCGATCGTTGGCGACCAGGCCGCAGCAGTGCTCGCACTGTTCGCGCTGGTTGGACTGCTGGCGTCGCTACAGGGAATCATGTTCGCTTACGGGCGCAACATGTACTCGCTCTCGCGAGCCGGCTATTACCCCAAGTTCTTGTCTCTCACCGGTAAGCGTCAAACCCCGTGGGTTGCCCTGCTGGTCGGCGCTGCGATCGGTTTCGTCGCCCTCGTGCTGGTTGATGCCCTCGGCGGCGCGACCGGAACAGCCGGCGCGATTGTGCTCAACATTGCGGTCTGGGGTGCGGTAATCGCCTACATCTTGCAGATGATCTCGTTCGTTCTGCTGCGTCGGAAGTTCCCCAACGCGAAACGCCCCTACCTCAGCCCGTGGGGTGTTCCCGGAGCCGTCATCGCGGGGATTCTCTCGCTGCTGATCTTCATCGGGTTCTTCATCAACGAGCCGGCTCGCCCCGCAATCGCGGCGATCGCGGTGGTGTACATCCTGATGCTGGTGATCTTCGCGCTGTACGGCCGCAAGCGGCTCGTGCTCTCCCCCGAGGAGGAGTACGCCATGAGCGGCGGGCTGCACCGTGACCCGCAGTCAGAGGGGTACGACGCTATGGAGTCGGAGGTCTTCGGTGATTCCGCGGCACCCACGACCCCCACGGAAAAAAACTAGGGTAACGAGCCCGGCCCGATGGCCTTCGTTCGCCGGTTCATGCCGGCGGGCGGAGGCCATTGGTCATCCCGCCCGCCCCGTCGTCGTCCTCTTCTCAGAAGTAGGTCTGGATGAGGTCGACGACAGCGGGGTCGTCGGCGTCGGCGTCATCCACGACCGGGATGATCCGCCACTTATCAAAGGCGGTGCACGGGTGCGACAGCCCGAGTCGAAGCACCTGCCCCACGTCGACGCCGCCACCGCGCAGGTAGGCATGTTGGTCGTTGAGCTTCTCAATCGGCCCAAACTCGGTCGACGGCATACCCTCGTCGTAGGGGAAGTCGCGCTTGCCCCCGTCGAGAATCGCGAGCCCCTGCTCTGGCGTGGAGACCACTCGCGCCCAGCCGTGCATGGCGCAGCGAAAGCCCGCCAGCGGAGTGATGCCCGCGTAGAATCCCTCGTCATGGATTTGGTAGGCACCGGAGCGCACGACCACCGTCGCCGAACCCGCTAGCGGAGCAAGCCCCTCGGCCACGAGTTCGAAGTACGCGCTGCCTCCCGCGGTCACCAGTGGTTTTTGACCCCAGTGGATCGCGTCATGCACGCTCACGATGTCGGCGAGGTAACGCTGGATCGCCTCGATCACTGCCGGGCTGCGATCGTGCCCGATCGAGCCCTCATAGCCGCCCACGCCGGCGAGACGCAGCTCTGGTGCGGCCTCCACCGCCGCCGCAACGGCCAACGCAGCCTGAACCGTGCGCGCGCCCGTGCGTGCCGAACCGAGTTCGACGATCACGTCGACGGGGCGTGCGGCCCCCACCAGTCCGGTGCGCATGAGCTCGACCGCCTCCACGCTGTCGACCCAGCAGGCGAAGTCGAAGGCGGGGTCGGCCAGTTCCTTACCCAGCCAGCGCAGTGCCACCGGGTCAATGAGTTCGTTGGCCAGAAGAATCCGTCGGATGCCGAACGAGCGCGCGAGCTGCACCTGCCACCCGGTCGCGAGGGTGATCCCCCATGCGCCGGCGTCGAGCAGCTGCCGCCACAACTGCGGAGCCATGGTTGTCTTCCCGTGCGGCGCGATCTCGAGGCCGCGTGAGGCGAGCCACTTTGCCATCAGGTCGACGTTGTGTGCCGTAGCCGACGCATCGATCGTCAGCAGCGGGGTAGCGAAAGCCGAGAGGCGGGGTGCTGTGCCCAAAAACTCTGCCGCCGACATCCCCCAGCTCGCCGACGGGAATGATTTGGCCCATGGGCCGAGCAGGTTCTCCACCCGCTCAGGCTAGCTCCCCGGGTCGGCCCCGGGAACACCCTGATTTTGGCATGATGTCAAGGGTCTGGAGACAGTTGGGTCGGCGCCGCGACCCACTCATAAAATCGGCGCATGAACCCGATCTCGCGCCCGTACCCGCTCGGCCTCACCCTCACCGCCGACGGCGCCAATTTCGCGATTTACTCAGAGACGGCCGATTCGGTCGATTTCTGCACCTTCGACGAGAGCGACGAGAGCGGCGAGACCCGCACCACTCTGGCCGAGCGCACCGGGCACGTCTTCCATGGCACCGTGACGAATGTCGCCCCGGGCACCCGCTACGGAATCCGCGTCGCCGGGGCATGGGACCCGGCCAACGGCCTGCGCCACAACCCGAACAAGCTGCTGCTCGACCCATATGCGCGAGCGGTCGAAGGCCAGTACACCTGGGGGCAGGAGGTTTTTGCGCACGACCAGGGCGATCCGGCCCGGCTGGATGACAGCGATTCCGCCCCATTCACGCCGCGCAGCGTCGTCGTCGATCCCACGTTCGACTGGGCCGGAGATGTCGGCCCGGCGACCCCGCTCGCGGAGACCGTTATTTACGAGGTTCACGTGAAGGGGTTCACCCAACTGCATCCCGACGTTCCCGAGGAAATCCGCGGCAGCTATGCGGGCCTCGCTCATCCCGCTGCCATCAAACACTTGACCGACCTCGGCGTTACCGCCGTCGAACTGCTGCCGGTGCATCAGTTCGTGCACGACAGCCACCTTCAGGAGAAGGGCCTGCGCAACTATTGGGGTTACAACAGCATCGGCTTTTTCGCGCCCCACGGAGATTACAGCTCCGACGGAGAGGGTGGCGGGCAGGTCAACGAATTCAAAAACATGGTGAAAGCCCTGCACGCCGCGGGCCTCGAAGTAATCATGGACGTGGTCTTCAACCACACCGCCGAAGGCAATCACCTCGGCCCAACCCTGTCGTTCAAAGGCATCGACAACGCCTCGTACTATCGGCTCGTCGACGACGACCGCGCCTCCTACTTTGACACCACGGGCACCGGGAATAGCTTCAACGTCGGGCACCCGGCCGCGCTCGGGCTGATCATGGATTCTCTGCGCTACTGGGTCACCGAGATGCATGTCGATGGATTCCGGTTCGATCTCGCGACCACCCTCACCCGGCAAATTGGCTCGGCCGAGTTGCACAGCGCATTTCTGACGCTGGTGCACCAAGACCCGGTGCTCGCTCCCGTGAAAATGATCGCGGAACCGTGGGACACCGCCGGCTATCAGGTCGGCGGTTTCCCCGCCGACTGGTCCGAGTGGAATGGCAAGTTTCGCGACGACGTCCGTGACTTCTGGAACGGCGACGATCAGGTGCTCGGAACTCTCACGAAGCGCATCCTGGGCAGCCCCGACGTCTACGAGGCCGACCGGCGCTCCCCCCTCTCGAGCGTCAACTTCATCACCGCCCACGACGGGTTAACCCTCGCCGACCTCGTCTCCTACGCCGAGAAACACAATGAGGCCAACGGCGAAGATAATCAGGATGGCGAAAGCGACAACCGCTCGGCCAACGGCGGCATCGAAGGGCCCACCGATGACGAAGGGATCGTCGCCTTCCGGAGTCGCCAACAACGCAACCTCCTCGCCTCCGTGCTGCTCTCGGCCGGAGTGCCCATGATTCTGGGCGGTGACGAACTCGGTCGCACCCAGCGCGGCAACAACAACGCGTATTGCCAGGACGACGAAATCTCCTGGTTCGATTGGGCGACCGTCGATCGGGGGTTGCTCGATTTCACAGCCGCACTGATCGCGGTACGCCGAGCAAACCCGGCGCTTCGCCCGACCTGGTTCCGCAGCGCGCCGGGCGAAGGGCAGCACACCGTCACCGTCCTGCAGGCGGGCGGCGGAGAGTTTGCCGACGAAGATTGGCACAACCCCGACATCCGCAGTGTCGTCTTCGTCTTCGAGCATGACGGCGCCTCGGCCTTTGCGCTGTTGCTGAACGCGGCCGGGAACGGCGTAGAGGTCACGATCCCCGAGGCTCCGGGCAGCGCTTGGGAGCTCGTCGTCTCTAGCGATCCCGCGCTGGCGCTTGACCCAGAATCCCCGAGTCTCATCATCGGCGACCACTGCTTTAGCCTGCTGGAGTCACGCCCGTAAGTTGCCTCAGCTGCGGTCAGCTCTCGGGGACTTTGATCCTCAGCGCCGCGGGAGCCACGAGAACCCTACAGCCGACCATCTCGCCGAACGGGTCACCGTCGAGCTGAACGACCTCGGGCCGGCTGAGCTTTACCACGATGGAGCGACCCTGACGGATGTCGAGCGAGTTCGATTTGAGTCCGCTCATTCTGCGGCCAATTTTTGTTCGCTTGACGACCCCGTTTTCCCAGAAGATCTTGAAGATCAGCGCGAGCCATCCCCGTATCGACTCCGGCTTCATCACGACGATATCGAGTAACCCATCGTCGAGAACCGCGTCGGGCATGAGCAGGATGTTGGCGGGCAGCGAACCACAGTTGCCGATAATGATGGCTTGGGCGCGCTCGGAACGATGGCGCCCCTGATCCAGCGCGTACTGCAGTCGGAGTGCTTGGCGGTCTTTGAGTACGGCGATCAACGCCTGCGCATACGCGAGCCAGCCGACCTTCTTCTTTAGCTCGTCATCCGTGTTGGCCATGATCTTGGCATCGAGCCCCGTTCCAGCCATCACCAGAAATAGGTACTTGTCGACAGACTGATCCGGCCTGCGGATCTCAATATCGGCGACATCAATCTCGCGGGTCGTGCCGGTAAACGCGGTTGCCAGTGAGTGAGCCGTGTCGTCCAGCGTGAGAGAAAGATTCCTAGCCAACAAGTTGCCCGTGCCGGACGGCAGCAGTGCCAGCGCCGCATCAGAGCCGCGGACGACTTCCGCAACGGCACGCACAGTGCCGTCTCCACCCGCCGCGATGACGATCGTTGCCCCGGCCGCCAGCGCCTCGCGCGCCGGCCCCTGACCTGGATCATCCTCCGCGGTCGGCAGCCGCAGCACCTTCCACCCCGACGCTCCCGGCTCGGCGTCCAGCGCCGCTTCGAGCGCAGGAAGGTCGACCTTGATGGGGTTGAAGATTACCGCCGCTGTTTTCACAAGGGCTAAACCTATTTCGACCTCTGGCACTAAAGAAGCACTTGACAGCCGCCCTACTTTGCTTCGCCTTACGCGCCCATCGCTGCCGGCAGTGCCCGGATGCTGTCAACCTCGGCCGCCACCTGCTTGTTGATCATCGCTGCCATCAGCACCATCGCACCGCGCGGTTTCAGGTCGAGGCTGAACGTCACGTCGGTGCTGTCGTCCGACAACGACCGGAGCAGGAACGAACCCACCGGGCGCGCGGGGCCCGTTGTGACCTCGAAATCTAGTCGCTGCGGCTGGTCAAATCGGATCAGCCGGTAGTCGCCTCGGATGGTTCGACCGCCCGGCCCCCTCATCGACTGCTCGTATTCGGCGCCCAATCCGCTGCCGGAAACCAGCCGAATGTCGACGACGCCGGTGCGCCATTTTGGATTGTTTGTGCCGTCCGCGAGAAACGCGAAAACCTCAGCAATCGGGCGGGAAACGAGAACAGTTTGCTGCGCGTGCGCCACGAGTGACTCCAGTCGTGCGGGGGGATTCCGACAGCGAACGGCGCCGGACGGTGAGGAGGTTAGCACCGGCCCGAAACGATCGCGCGCGGTGGCGAGCCGGTCACGGTTGGACGGGGCTCGGCCGTTTATTTCGGCCGTGTAAATTTTCCGCTTGACCTAGATTTGACGGCCACAGATCCGCTACTTTCATCCAAACAGCTAATCAATGGTTGTTTGAGTTCGGAGCAAACGTGGACAGCATCGACCAAGCGATCGCGGCGTCAGCCGAGCGCGCATTTACGGTGCTTGAGCGCCTTGTTGCAGAACCCAGCACCATCGGCAATGAGGCTGGCGCACAGGAAGTTCTCGCGAGCGAGCTCGATGCGGCGGGATTCTCGATCGCGCGTCCCGGGATCACCGACGACATCGCGGATGACGCGGCATCGGGCGTTCCCCCCCTGTCATACGAGGGCAGATTCAACGTCGTGGCACAGCGAGGGCCCGCCGACGCGCACCGCACTCTCGTGATCAACGGGCATATGGATGTTGTTCCCGCCGAGGACACCAGCCAATGGACATCCGATCCATTTCTCCCGGTGCGAAAAGATGGCTGGCTCGTTGGGCGCGGCGCCGGAGACATGAAGGCAGGCTTCGCGGCCGGCTTGCTGGCGATCTGGGCGCTCGACCGCGCGGTTCCTGGCTGGCTCACCGGGGGGCTCACGTTCGTTTCGTGCATCGAAGAAGAGGCGACCGGGAATGGGACGCTGGCCGCCGGGCGCGCGGGCTACGTCGCCGATGCTGCGCTGTTACTCGAACCGACAGATCTCGAAATACTTCTCGGCGGTATTGCCCTCGTGTGGGTGAGCGTGGAGATAAAGGGTCGGGCAGGTCACGCCGAAGCGGCCGGAGAATCGGTCAATCCAATCCTCGCCGTCGGCCCGATCATTGACGGGCTTCGGCGTCTGGAACACTCCATGAACCTCGACCACACGTCGGGGGTCGATGCCGATCCCGCCTTCATCGACATTCCCCATCCCTACAACGTCAATATTGGCAAGGTGCGGTCGGGCGACTGGCCCTCGAGCGTTCCTGCCGTGGCACGCGTGGATGTGCGAATCGGCCATCCACGCCACTGGACTTCCGAGCAGACACTCGAGCACGCGCGGTTGGCGATTCTCGAGTCGGTGGCCGGCGACGAGTGGTTCCAGCGTCATCCCCCTACCGTGGTCTTATCGGGCTACCGCGCCGAGCGATATTTTCAGGATCCGGATTCAGATCTGGTCAGGGCCTTCGCGGCCGCGCACCAGAGTGTGCACGACGCCGAGCCCGGGCTCGTCACGATCGGATCCACCACCGACGCTCGGTTCTATCTCAATCAGTTCGGAATGCCAGCCATCGCGTATGGGCCGCGTGCCCGCAATATCCACGGCACCGACGAGGCCGTAGAGCTGGCGAGCATCGTCGAGTGCGCACGCACGGTGGCTCGATTTTTACTCGAGTGGTTTAGTCCAGGCGCCCCACGATGAAGGCCAGCGCCGAGGACTCAAGCATGGTCGCGCTGAGGCCTCTGATCGCCGAGACGGCCGCCGCGCGCATCGCCGACCGGTTCGTCACTGCCATTGCTCTGGGCCAGTTCGCCATCGGACAAAAGTTGCCATCGATTCAAGAACTCTCACGGCTGCTGGAAGTCAGCCCCACCACTGTTCGGGAGGCATTGAGCCGCCTGGCCGTTCTCGGCTACGTGACGATCTTGCGGGGAAGGCACGGCGGAACTTTCGTGGCAACGCAGTGGGGTCCCGCCTCAGACTCGATGGTGCGCCGAGCCCTCGAACCCGGCTGGAACCAGCTCGAGGTCACGCTTGATTTCCGTTCGCTGGTTGAACAGCAGATCGCGCGCACGGCGGCCCTGCGGCATACCGCCGACGACGCGAAACTCATCGTGCAGGCGGTTCGGAGCTACGAAGCCGCCGGTATCGATCGCGCCTCTTCCGCGCTCGCCGACCTCGAGCTCCATCAGAGCATTGCCGCTGCCACGCACAATTCGCAGGTCGTCGACCTCAGCCTTCGGATCCGGCGGGATGTGAGCCTCGGTTTTCAGTCGGAGCCATCCACTCCCCGCGTCCGAGCACGGGCGATTGACCAGCATGCCGCCCTGGCGCAGGCCATCCTCGCTCGACGCGGGGATGAGGCAGCCCAGATCGCGGCGGAACACTTCGCGCTCACAGCCGACTCTTTGCGCGAACTGCACACCCGAATCGAAACACCCACGCCAGAAGGAGCACGGTAATGCCCAGCCAGAATGTGAACGGCATCGACCTCAATTACAGGATCGATGGCGATGCGACCGAGACAATCCTGCTCATCAATGGGCTTGCCGACACCCTAGAAACCTGGGACTTTCAAGTCCCCGCATTGCTGGCTGCCGGGTACCGCGTTCTCCGGTTCGATAACAGGGGCATTGGCGCCTCCGCCAAACCCGCCGGCCCGTATAGCGCAGAGCTCTTAGCCGACGACGCAAAAGCACTTGCCGACTCGCTCGGCCTCACTCGGTATCACGTGATGGGCGTGTCGATGGGAGGGATGATCGCTCAGCGTTTCGCGCTGAAGTATCCCGAACCAGTGATCTCCCTCACACTGGCGTCGACGTATGCCGCCCCTGGCCCTTTTTGTTCACGAATGTTTGCGATGTGGGCGGATGCCGCTCAGGTTCTCGGCATTCCGTTTGTGATGCGCGACGTGACGTTGTGGGCGTTCACGCTCGATTTCTTCCAGACTCGCGAAAACGAGCTGACTGAATTCGAGGAGGCAATGCGCTACATGGACCAGCCCATCCACGCCTACCTCGCGCAGCTCGCCGTGATTCAGAATCACGACACGACCGCCGAGCTGGGCGCTGTGCGCATGCCGACGCTGGTATTGGCAGGCGAACAAGACATCCTCATCCCCACCGCGCTCTCTCACGATCTGCACGAGCTCATCCCCGGCTCGCGTTGGCAAACAACCCCAGGCGGCCACGGCTGCATGTGGGAATATCCCGATGAATTCAACTCCGCTTTCATCGGATTTCTCCGCGAAACTGAAAGTACCCGCTCATGAACAATGATGTTTCGTCGACCACGGTCGAGAGTCTGGATTCTAAGAAACTTGGCCTGCTAGGGGTGATGATGCCGGGCCTGGCCCAGATCGCTCCCGCATTTAACCTGTTCTTCACCACCGGGCTGATGGCGTCGCTCGCCGGCGCCTCGGTGCCGCTCGTCTTTCTCATCGCAATGATTGGAATGGTTGCTACGGGACTAAGCCTTGCTCAATTTTCGACGCTGTATCCGAGCGCGGGATCGTTCATTACCTACATCAGCCGCTCACTCGGCGCTCGTACCGCGACGGCCACCGGGGTCATCGCGATCGTGGGCTACATCATCGCCTTCGGTGGGATCTACATCTTCGTCGGTAGCTACATCGTGCAAAACCTCTTCGGGCAGGCCACCCCCGACACCGGCTTGGTGATCATCACCACCATCATCTATGGGGCACTGGTGACTGCTCCGGTGATTCTGGGGCTGCAATTCGGCATCAGGGTGACCGTCGTGCTCTACATCATCGAGGTCGTGGTTCTCATCACCCTCAGTGCCGCGATTCTGTTTCAGGGCGGCGCCGAAGGGCTCTCGGCGAAGCCATTCGAATGGCCCACTGGTGCGGACGGCACGAACATATTCCTCGCCTTCAGCCTCGCAATTCTGGCATTCGGCGGCTTTGAGGCCTCTGCTCCTCTCGCCGAAGAAACGAAAAATCCCCGCAGAAACGTGCCCATCGCCGTGGTCGGCGCCGTGGTCATCAGCGGACTCATCTACATCATCGGCTCCTACGCCATCGTGATGGCGTTCGGCGTAGATCACATGGATACCTTCGCGGCCGATGCAAACCCGTTCGGCACGGCCGCAGGCCAATTCCTCCCGTTCTTCGTGCCGATCATCGCCGCGGTGTTCTTGGTCAGCGTCACCAGCTCGTTCGTGGCCGCAAACACCCAAACCTCCCGGGTGATCTTCGCCGGCGCGCGCGGCGGGCTGTGGCCGCACGGTCTCTCCACGATCCACCGTCGCTTCCAGACGCCGTGGGTCGCGGCCGTCGCCTTCGTCGTACCGAGCATCATCATCGGCTGCGTCTCAACCGTGTTCACCGACCCGGCAACGGCATCCGGCTTCCTCGGAACCTACGGAATTCTCGGGATCGTCATCATGTATATCGTCGCGAACATCGCCCTCATCGTGCAGTTCGTCAAGCTTCGTCGAGCCGGTGTGCGCAAGAACCCGTTCCTCTGGGTTGCCGTGCCGGTGATCGGCCTAATCGTGCTCGCGATTCCGGTCTGGGGCGACCTGCACCCCGGTCAGGGCGCACCGTACGACTCCCTGCCGTGGCTCACCGTCGCTCTGGTCGGTTTGGGCATCGCGTACACGATCGTGCTCGGAATCGTTCGGCCCGACGCGCTCGCGAAGGCTCCCGCGCTCCTCGAGGGTGCCGACGCTCTCGCCGGCGACCCGGTCCCGCCCGTCACGACGCGCTAAGGCGGAAGCAGCTGGGGCTGCGCGGTGGAAGCTTCTTCGCGCAGCCCACAAACTCACTGGGGCGGCCTTACGGCATCAGGTCGCATGAGGTCGCCCCGGCGGGGTAGCGCTCAGT
>JANXTJ010000250.1 GCA_025352485.1 Salinibacterium sp. | reverse complement strand
ACGTTCTGGCAGGTCTTTGAGGTTCACGCGGCCCTCGAAGAGCCACTGCGCCCACGGCTGTGATGCCGCCAATTCCGCCTTGACCTCGTCGTCCTCGATGATGCGGCCCTCTGCCGTGTCAACCAGGAACATCTTGCCGGGCCGGAGGCGGCCCTTGCGCACGACCCGCGACTGGTCGACGTCGGGCAGCACACCCATTTCGCTGGCCAAGACGACCAGACCGTCGTCGGTGACGAGGTAGCGCCCCGGGCGGAGACCGTTGCGGTCGAGAGTGGCGCCGACGAGCGTGCCGTCGGTGAAGACCAGTGCGGCCGGGCCGTCCCACGGCTCCATCATCATCGAGTGGTAATCGTAGAAGGCTTTGCGCGCCGGATCGACGTCGGTCTGGTTCTCGTAGGCCTCTGGCACCATCATCATCATCGCGTGCGGCAGTGATCGGCCGGCGAGGTTGAGCAGTTCGACCACCTCATCGAAGGATGCAGAGTCACTGGCCCCCGGCGTATTGATCGGCAGGATGGAGCGGATGTCGCCGAGGACGTCACTCTCGAGCTGTGACTGTCGGGCGCGCATCCAGTTGCGGTTGCCCTGAACGGTGTTGATCTCGCCGTTGTGCGCGATCATTCGGAACGGCTGCGCGAGCGGCCACGACGGGAAGGTGTTCGTGGAATAGCGGGAGTGCACGAGGGCCAGCTTCGACGCGAAGCGCTCGTCGGAGAGATCGGGGTAGAAGGGCTCGAGCTGCAGGGTCGTGACCATGCCCTTGTATACGAGTGTGCGGCTGGACAACGACGGGAAATAGGCGTTGACGCTCTGCTCGGCGCGCTTGCGCAACCGGTAGACCTGACGCTCGAGTTCGATCCCGCCGATCGATCCTTTCGCGTCGGTGCGCAGCGACTTCAGAAAGAGCTGCTCGAAGGCGGGCATGGCGTTGCGAGCCAGAGCCCCGAGGTTGCCGGGCGCCACCGGAACAATTCGCCAGCCGAGAACGGCGAGCTGCTCCTCGGCCGCCAGGGCGGCGATCGCGACGCGAATCTCGTCGCGCTGCTCCGAATCCGTGGGCAGAAATGCCATCCCGACGGCATAGCGGCCGACCGGCGGCAGATCGAAGTCGACCACAGCGCGCAAGAATGCGTCGGGGATCTGCGTGACGATGCCGGCGCCGTCGCCGGTTCCGGCATCGGAGCCGACCGCACCGCGATGTTCGAGGTTGCGCAGCGCGTCGAGCGCGGTCTGAATGATGTCGTGACCGGCGGTTCCGCGCAGCGTGGCGACCATGGCGAGCCCGCACGCGTCTTTCTCGTTGCGCGGGTCATACAGTCCGGTCTTCTGCGGAGCAGTGCCGAACCGTTGGAAGGGTGGCGTGAGAGCCATGGGTACCGTCCTCACGATGGAGCTGGTGGGATGGGACGTCGGCGGCCCAGTGGGAATGGCCCCGGTTATTAGGGCTTGCTGCCTGCTCTGCTTGTGGCGAGTCTGTTTGAGGCGATGCTCTCGGGTGCTGTATCGACGATCACGGCGGATTCGTTACCGGGCTCGTCGGCGTCCGAGTAGGTCGAAAGTGAGTCTACAGCACCGGCCGGTTTCCACTCGCGGCCGGGCAGGTAGGAGTTGGGTTCCCGTCCGGTGTGGCGGCGAGACTGCACCGCGAACAGGATGATTCCACCGATTACCGTGAAGATGGCACCCCAGACATTGGTGCGCAGCCCGAAAAAGACCTCGCTGGGGTCGACGCGAATCGACTCGAACCAGGCCCGGCCGATGCCGTACCAAATCATGTACAGCGCCCAGACCTTGCCCCACTGCAGCCGAATGGGCCCGCCGACGGGAATCGGCAGGGAGAGGCCGATGACGGTGCGGCGCACCACGCCGAACTGGTGCTCCATGGTGAGCAGGAACACGATGCCGACGACGTTCCAGATCATCTCGTAGAGGAAGGTGGGGTGAAATAGCGTGCTGGCCGGCAGGCCCACCGGGAATGCCACGTTGGTTGACTCGATCTCGAGGCCCCACGGCAGATCGGTCGGCTGGCCGAACAGCTCGTGGTTGACGTAGTTGCCGAATCGGCCCAGCGCCTGAGCCAACAGCATGGCGGGAGCGAGGGCGTCGGCGAAGGTCCAGAACCGCAGGCCAGCGCGCCGGCAGCCGATCCAGGCGCCGAGGGCACCGCCGATCAGCGAGCCGAATAGCGCGTTGCCGCCGTTCCAGATGCGCACGACCTCCCACGGGTCTGCGCCCGCGAAGAAGTAATCACCAGGGTGGGTGAGCACGTGGTACGCCCTGGCGCCGACGAGACCGAGCGGCACCGCCCAGATGATCACGTCGAGCACCACACCGGGCTCGACGCCGCGGGCGGTGAGCCGCCGGTTAACCCAGAGCGTTGCAAAGATGATGCCCAGCAGGATGCACAGCGCGTAGCTGTGGATCGGGATGACCTGGTTGGCCGGAATCGCGCCAATAATGCCGTGCAGCCACTGCCCGATCGGGATGGTGAGAGGAATCTGCCACTCGATTGGCGGACTAGGAATGCTGAGCGGCAGGAGCGACAACCCTGGCACCTTTCTTTGTTGAAGTGCTCGTTAAGACGTGGTGAGTCTAGTGCCAGCGGCAAGGGCCGCCGCCGCACGGGCGAGTGCGGGGACACCACCCTCCGCGAGCGCCGTCACCAGAGCGGAGCCGACGATGGCGCCGTCCGCGTAGGCCAGCACTTCGCTGACCTGGGCTGCGCTGGAGATGCCGAGCCCGACGCAGGTGCTCGTCGCGCCGGCATCCCGAAGGCGTGCCACGAGGCCGCGCGCGGCGCTGTCCACGTCTCCGCGCGCACCGGTGATACCCATCGTGGAGACGGCGTAGACGAAGCCACGACTCTTCTCGACGGATTGCCGGAGCCGGGCATCCGTCGACGAGGGCGCAGCGAGGAACACCCGGTCAAGGCCGACCCGGTCGGATGCCGCCAGCCAAGCCGCGGCCTCGTCGGGAACGAGGTCTGGCGTGATCAGCCCAGCTCCCCCGGCGGCCAGCAGGTCGTCAGCAAAGGTGTCGACACCGTACTGCAGCACCGGGTTCCAGTAGGTCATCACCAAAACGGGAGCGTCAACCCTTGCCGTGATAGCAGCGACCGCCTCGAAGCCGTGCGCGAGCTTGAAGCCGTTCGCGAGGGCGGTCTGGGTGGCCTTCTGGATGACCGCGCCATCCATCACCGGGTCGGAGTATGGCAGCCCGAGCTCGAGGATGTCCACGCCGTTCTCGACGAGGGCGACGGCGGCATCGACACTTGTCTTGAGGTCGGGAAAGCCCACCGGAAGGTAGGCAATGAGTGCACCGGAGCCGGCGGCACGGCGCGCGGCGATGACCTTCTCGACGGCGCTCACAGCGGCGCCACATTCTCGGCGGCGAGAGCGGCGGCGTCCAAAATGTCGAAGTACTTGCCGGCCGTCTCCATGTCTTTGTCGCCGCGGCCGCTCAGATTGACCAGAATGATCGCCTCGGGGCCCAGTTCTTTGCCCAGCTTGATGGTGCCGGCCAATGCGTGTGCAGATTCGATGGCAGGAATGATCCCCTCGGTGAGGCTCAGCAGGCGCAGCGCCTGCATCGCCTCATCGTCGGTGATCGGGAGGTAATTGGCGCGCCCGATGTCGTGCAGCCACGCGTGCTCCGGCCCGACACCCGGGTAGTCGAGCCCCGCAGAGATCGAGTGCGAGTCGACTGTCTGGCCGTCGTCATCCTGAAGCAGATAGGAACGCGCGCCGTGCAAAACGCCGGGGCGACCGCGGGTGATGGTGGCTGCGTGCTTCTGCGTGAGGTGGCCGTCTCCGGCGGCCTCATAACCGTAGAGCGCGACATCCGGGTCATCGAGAAAAGCATGGAAGATGCCCATGGCGTTGCTGCCGCCACCGACACAGGCCGTGACCGCATCGGGAAGCCGACCGGTGAGCTGCAGCACCTGACCTCTTGCCTCCTCGCCAATGACCTTATGAAAGTCGCGCACCATTACCGGGAACGGATGCGGCCCGGCGACAGTACCCAACAGGTAGTGGGTGTCTGTGACGTTTGCCACCCAGTCACGCAGCGCCTCATTGATGGCATCCTTGAGCGTTCGTGAGCCCGAGGTGACCGGGATCACGGTGGCTCCGAGCAACCGCATTCTGGCCACGTTTAGCGCCTGGCGCTCCGTATCGACCTCCCCCATGTAGACGACACACTCCATGCCGAACAGGGCCGCCGCGGTCGCCGTTGCCACGCCGTGCTGGCCCGCGCCGGTTTCGGCGATCAGGCGGGTCTTACCCAGTCGCCGCGCCAGTAGCGCCTGGCCCAGCACGTTGTTGATCTTGTGCGAGCCGGTATGGTTCAGATCTTCCCGCTTGAGGATGATCCTGGCTCCGCCGGCGTGCTCGGCGAACCGCAGAGCCTCCGTAATGATGC
>JANXTJ010000117.1 GCA_025352485.1 Salinibacterium sp. | reverse complement strand
GACCCGTCCAGGATCGTGCGCGGCGCGCGGCCCGTGGATGACGAGCGCGGCATCAGCGAGTTTCCGCACCTGATCGTCAACCAGGCAAGGGTGCTCGACTACTTCGCCGAGGTGATGGCCAACTCGCCCACCCGGTCACGGCCCGACTACGGGTACGAGTTCGTCGACCTCGAGGTGGCGTCGCCGCCGGATGCCGCCAACCCGTACCCGGTCACGGTGACGCTGCGGCGCACCGCGGGCGATCGCATCGGCGAGACACGCACGGTGCGCGCGAAGTACGTCGTCGGCGCTGATGGCGCGCACAGCGAGGTCCGCGACTCGATCGGCGCCGTCATGGCCGGCGACCGCGCGAACCACGCGTGGGGAGTCATGGATACCCTCGCGGTCACCGACTTTCCCGACATCCGCACCAAATGTGCCATCCAATCCGGCAGTGGCGGCAGCATCCTGCTCATCCCGCGCGAGGGCGGATACCTGTTTCGGATGTACGTGGATCTCGGTGAGGTCGCACCGGGTGACGGTGCGGCCGTGCGGCGGACGACCCTCGAGCAGGTCATCGCGAAGGCGAATGAGATCCTCTTCCCCTACTCGCTCGACGTCAAGGACGTGCCATGGCACAGCGTGTACGAGGTGGGGCACCGACTCACCGACCGCTTCGATGACGTGCCGGTCGCCGAGGTCGGCATCCGCACGCCCCGAGTTTTCATCCTCGGCGATGCCTGCCACACGCACAGCGCGAAAGCCGGTCAGGGCATGAACGTCTCGATGCAGGACGGCTTCAACTTGGCCTGGAAGCTCGGTCATGTTTTGGAGGGCCGCAGCCCCGAAGAGTTGCTCGCCACCTATTCCGCCGAGCGCCAGGTGGTGGCGCAGAACCTCATCGACTTCGATCGCGAATGGTCGACGCTGATGGCGCGGCGCCCCGAGGAGTTCGCGGACCCGGCCGAGCTTGAGCGCTTCTATGTTTCGACGGCGGAATTTCCTGCCGGGTTCATGACGGAATACTCGCCATCCCTAGTTATTGCGGCGGCATCCCATCAGGGCCTAGCGACAGGTTTCCCGGTCGGAAAGCGCTTTAAATCGGCTCGGGTCGCGCGGGTCGGCGACGGCAACACCGTGCACCTCGGGCACCACGCGACCGCAGATGGTCGATGGCGCATTTACGTGTTCGCCGACGATGGCGTCGGCGCGGCGCAACGTCTGGCGGTTTTGGCATCTTGGCTGGGCACGGCTCCAGACTCACCGCTTGCGGCAACCCCCGAAGGGGCGGATGCCGATGCGTGGTTTGACGTGAAGGTCGTCTACCAGCGGCCGCATCCGACGGTCGAGCTCGCAACCGTGCCTGAGCTCTTCCTGCCGCGGGTCGGCCCGTTCCGGCTGATCGACTACGAGAAGGTCTACGCGACGCTACCGGGCGAAGACATCTTCACCGAGCGCGGCATCGACAGGTCGGGCGCGATCGTCGTGGTTCGTCCCGACCAGTATGTGGCGGCGGTTCTCCCGCTCGACGGCACCGCCCAGCTCGCCGAGTTCTTCGCGCCACTGCTCAGCGCATTGGAATAAACAGCGGCATCGAGATCGGCATCGGCGAAAGTCACGAGTTCGCGCGGATGATCTCGCGCTGGTACGGCGCCACCACGGACGGCGAGACTTTGAGGTCGAGTAGGAGAAATGGTCGTGTTGCGGCGGGCTGCGCGGCCCAGCTGGCGAGCCGATCGAGATCGGCCAAGTCTCGTACCGTGACCCCCTCGGCGCCCACGGCTCGAGCGAGACCGGCGAAGTCAACGTCGGGGATGAGCATTGGGCCCATCGCCAGACCCTGCCGACCATAGAGGTTGACCTCTGCCCCGTAGGCGGCGTCGTTCCAGACCACCGCGACGCCTCTGCCGCCCGCAACACGCACCGCAGTCTCGAGATCAGCGAGCGCCATCAGGCCGCCGCCATCCCCCGTCGTCAGAACGATCGTCGAATCCGGTTTCGCCGATGCCGCCCCCGCGACAGAAGCGAAGCCGAAGCCGATCGACTGGTAGGCCGTGCCGACCATGATCATGCGGTCGGGCGACGCGACCGGCCAGTACATGTTCGCCCAGCCGATGAAATGCCCGCCATCGGAGACGACCACGCGATCCGCGGGGAGCAGTTCGCCGATGCGGGCGGCGACAGAGCGCGGATCGAGCCTGCCGTCTGCGCAGACCCCGGCACCGGAGTCCTGCACCCGCAGTCCGGCCACGGCCACCGACTCGCGCCATCCCGAAGGCTCTGCCCCGAGCTCTGCCAGCGCATCGACGAGTGCTGCGGCGACCACGGCGGCGTCCGCGCGCACGAACCCACCCACGTGTGAGTGGGTAGCAGTTGGCGCGGTATCGACCTGGAAGAGGCGGGTGGTCGGGGCGAACAGCTCACCGAAGCGCATGGTGAAGTTATTGAGCGAGGCGCCGAAGACAACCGCCAAATCCGCTTCCCGCACCCGCTCCATCGCGCCCTCAGCGCCGAATCCTCCGGCCACACCCAGGTCGAACTCACCGCGCGGGAAGACGCCGCGGCCGAGCGCGGTGGTGGTGGTGAGGGCTCCCGTCGCATCGGCGAGGCTTCCGAGGGCGGCTCCGGCATCCGAAAGCCACGCACCCCGACCGGCGAGCAGTAGTGGGCGCTGAGCGGTCGCGAGCATCCGCGCAAGATCCGCGATGCGGGCCTTCTCGAAGTCGTTCAGCTCGGGGACGCCCACGGCAGCCGAAGGATCGACGGTGTCTGGCACCTCGCCCGCCTCGCGTCGCGCCA
>JANXTJ010000224.1 GCA_025352485.1 Salinibacterium sp. | reverse complement strand
ATCGCCTCAGCGCTGGCGACATGCAATTCGCCCGAACGCAGGGCCGCGGCGAGTGCGCCCTCCCAAAGTGCGGCGGTGTCGAGTGAAGAGGTATCGAGTGCGGCGGTATCGGGGCTTGCGACCATGAGCTTTCCCGCTTCGATGAGTTGGGTGGCCTCGACCCGGCTGACGGGGGACAGCGTTTGCAGCATGGCTTCGGCGCTGCCGAAACCTTTGCGCTGCGCGAGACCCGAGTGCCCGGCATCCCGCGAGGAACGGCGGGCGATTTCACCGGCAAGCCACGCCGCGTACGTTTCTGCATGCCTACGGTGATCGGTGAGCAGCATGTGGGCGGCGAGAAGGGATTCGTCGGGGAGGGCGCTAAGCGATGCGGGGTGCAGACCGAGCGCCACCACCGACTGAGCGGTGGTGGCGAACGACTGCGTGAAGGACATGTTCAATTCTCTCACATTAGAACATATCTTCGAAGAAGAAATAAGCAAATACAACAACTTTTTGGGATACCGACTGTGGAGGAGAAGAATACTGTGGAGGAGAAAATGAGGACTTCTCGATGACCTGGACGAGGTGAACTACACAGGTGCTCTTAACCTGGAAAGTTTCACAGGTGAGAACGACACGATCGCGACCGCAGCGTCGATCTGGCGACCGCTAGCGGCGAGCCAGGATGCTCTTGCACAGCGCAGTTTCGACTTCCTCTCGGCGCTGCAGGCGACGAGAGAGTAAGGGTTTACTGAAAAAGTCACGACTCAATACTCAATACTTCGCGGAGATATCAAGGGTAATTCCGGTGATACCGAACTGCGAGATCGTTAGTGAGCGCGCCGAATCTTGAAGCGCGCGAGGTGTCGAAGGTTTTCTGCGGCGTCGAAGTTCGCCACCGGGTATCGATGCAGATCACACCAGAGGTCGTGCCGGGCCGCCTCGGCGAAAACGGGGCGGGCACGTCCATACTGATGTGAAATCGTGGCCGGGCTACCCGAAGGCGTGGCAGGACCGTATAGTCCCGTAATTCAATACCCCGGCGGGGGATGCCCGAACTGGCGTCCCCCGCCGCATCATTGCCTTAGCCAGCGCGCCTAGAATGTTGGCATAGGCAGCGATCCGCTCATCACCGGGGAGCCTTCGGAAGAGCCGCGGTTGTGGGTGTCACAACAGCAGCGGGGTAGAACCGAGACAGCAGTTTGAGCGGCGTGGCAACACGCAAGCGGGGTGGTACCGCGGCAGCGATGTCGTCCTCGTGCAGAGTCCCAGCACAGGAGCCGCATGTCGTACCCCCGCCACACCCCCCAAGATAACGGTGCAGACGATTCCGTCAGCCCGTCCCCCCGCTTTCCGGCGATCGAGGAGCAGGTTCTCGCCTACTGGAAACAGGACGGCACTTTCCAGGCTTCCATCGACCAGCGTGCCGGCGCGCCCGAATGGGTCTTTTACGACGGTCCTCCCTTCGCCAACGGCCTGCCGCACTACGGTCACCTGCTGACCGGCTATGCCAAAGACCTCTTCCCCCGGTTCCAGACCATGCGCGGAAAACAGGTGCAGCGTCGTTTCGGCTGGGATACCCACGGTCTGCCCGCCGAGCTCGAAGCGGAGCGTCAGCTCGGGATCACGGATAAGAGCCAGATCGAAGCGATGGGCATCGCGGCCTTCAACGACGCCGCACGCGACGGAGTTCTGAAGTACACCAAGGAGTGGGAAGAGTACGTCACCAGGATGGCCCGCTGGGTGGACTTCGAGAACGACTACAAGACCCTCGACCCCACCTTCATGGAGAGCGTCATCTGGGCGTTCAAGCAGCTCTACGACAAGGGCCTCGCGTACGAGGGCTATCGGGTGCTGCCGTACTGCTGGCGCGATCAGACCCCGCTGTCCAATCACGAATTGCGCATGGACGATGACGTCTACAAGATGCGCCAAGACCAAACGGTCACCGTGACTTTTGCCCTGGATGGGGCTAAGGCCGAGAGCCTCGGCCTTACCGGGGTGAAAGCACTCGCTTGGACCACCACGCCGTGGACCCTACCCACCAACCTCGCGCTCGCCGTCGGCCCCAATATCGAGTACGCCGTGGTGCCGAGTGGGCCGCTTGGGGCCGGCGATGGTTCCGCCGAGGGGGTGGCGCACTTCCTGCTCGCCGCCGATACCATCCCGTCGTATGTCAAAGAATTGGGCTATGCAACGGTGGCGGAGGTCGTGGTCACCAAGACCATAACCGGTCGCGAACTCGACGGGGTGCGCTATGCCCGTCTCTGGGATTACTACGCCGACACCGCGGAGTGGGGCACCGAAAACGCGTGGCACGTGCTTGTGGCCGACTACGTAGCGACCGGCGAGGGCACCGGGATCGTGCACCAAGC
Source organism: Salinibacterium sp. (assembly GCA_025352485.1). Lineage (GTDB taxonomy): Bacteria > Actinomycetota > Actinomycetes > Actinomycetales > Microbacteriaceae > Rhodoglobus. Next base: position 6,149 of record JANXTJ010000224.1, on the reverse strand, counting down.
TCCCGCTTACGGCGAAGACGACCAGCTGGTCTGCGCCGCGGCGGGCATCCCGGTAATTCTGTCCGTCGATGCGGGTGGCAGATTCCTGCCGATCATCGCCGAGGTCGCCGGACTGCAGGTCTTCGATGCCAACAAGACCCTGATCCAGATGCTGCGCACCGATGCTCGGCTATTGAAGGTCGCCAGCTACGAGCACAGCTACCCGCACTGCTGGCGCTGCCGTAATCCGCTGATCTACAAGGCGGTTTCGAGCTGGTTCGTGAAGGTGCCCGAGTTTCGCGACCGCATGGGCGAGCTCAACCAGCAGATCAACTGGGTTCCAGAGAATGTCAAAGACGGTCAGTTCGGCAAGTGGCTGGCCAACGCCCGCGACTGGTCGATCAGTCGAAACCGCTACTGGGGCAGCCCCATCCCGGTCTGGAAGAGCGACGATCCCAACTTTCCGCGCATCGACGTCTACGGCTCGCTCGACGAGTTGGAAGCCGACTTCGGCGTGCGCCCCCCCGATCTGCACCGTCCCTACATCGACGAGCTGACCCGCCCCAACCCTGATGACCCTTCCGGCGCCTCGACGATGCGTCGTATCACCGACATTTTTGATGTCTGGTTCGACTCCGGGTCAATGCCGTTCGCGCAGGCGCACTATCCGTTCGAGAATCAGGATTGGTTCGACAGCCACAGCCCGGCAGACTTCATCGTCGAGTACATCGGCCAGACCCGCGGCTGGTTCTACCTCATGCACGTGCTGTCGACGGCGCTGTTCGATCGGCCCGCCTTCAAGAACGTCATCAGCCACGGCATCGTTCTCGGCAGCGACGGACAGAAAATGTCGAAGAGCCTGCGCAACTACCCCGATGTTAACGATGTCTTCAATCGAGACGGCGCGGATGCGATGCGCTGGTTCCTGATGTCATCGCCGGTCATCCGCGGCGGCAACCTAGTCGTGACCGAGGAGGGGATCCGCGGCGGGGTGCGCGAACTACTTCTGCCTCTCTGGAGCACCTACTACTTCTTCACGCTCTATGCCAATGCGAGTGGCTATGAGGCAGACACCGCGTCCGGCCGATCCGAGAATATTCTTGACCGCTACATTCTCGCCAAGACGGGTGAACTGGTGGCAGAGGTCACGGCCGAGCTGGAACGCTTTGACAGCCCGTTCGCCGCCGAGCGGCTGCGCGATTTCGCCGACGTGCTCACCAACTGGTATGTGCGCCGCAGCCGCGACCGATTCTGGCAGGGCGATATCGAGGCCTTCGGCACGCTGTACACGGTGCTCGAGACGGTGTCCCGGCTGGCCGCGCCGCTGATCCCGCTGGTCAGCGAAGAAATTTGGCGGGGCCTCACCGGGGGCCGCAGTGTGCACCTTCAGGACTGGCCTGTCGAGAGCGACTACGCCGGCGATTCCGAGCTGGTGGCCGAAATGGACTACCTGCGTGAGATCGCATCTGCGGGACTGGCATTGCGCAAGGCCCGAAGCCTGCGCGTGCGCCTGCCGCTGGCAACGCTCACGGTCGTCACCGCTCGCGTCGGCCGGTTCGCGGGTGTCGACGACATCTTGCGCGATGAGCTCAACGTCAAGGCGGTGGCCTTCGTGCCGCTCGAGGCTGGTTCGCTGACCACCTTCGGTATCACCCGGAAACTTTCCGTCAACGCGCGAGCCCTTGGCCCGCGCCTCGGCAAACGGGTGCAGCAGGTCATCCAGGCGGCAAAGGCCGGCGACTGGGCGCTGGTCGGTGAAACCGTGACCGTCGGCGACATCGTTCTCGAGCCGGGCGAGTTCGAGCTCGAGCTTCAGGCCGCAGACCCCGCGTCGGTGATCGCGTTTCTCGGCGACGGCAGTTTCGTTGTCCTCGACACCGAGTCGACACCGGAGCTGCAGGCTGAGGGGCTGGCGAGAGACCTGGTGCGGGCTATTCAGGACACCCGAAAAGCCGCGGGTCTCGAGGTCAGCGATCGGATCACGCTGGCTGTCACGGGATCGGCTGCCGACGATATCGCCGCGCTCAGGAGCTTCGCCACGATGATCGCGCGCGAGACGCTCGCCCTCGACGCAACATTTCAGGTCTCCGCAGAACCGGAGGTTTTGGCAGCACTGACCTCGCCGGCCGGCGGGCAACGCGCGACCCTGGCTTCCGGTGACTCCTCAAACACTGGTGTACTTGTCATCGACGTGTGGAAGTCGCACGCCGCGAAATCGGGAGCGGTAAATGTCTGAACGTGACGGCGACGGGCGCGACTCCGACGACTACGAGAACGATCGTGACCCTTCCGAAAATCCCCTCGCCGACCTGAGCCCGTTTGCGGACGGCAACGAGGGCACCAACATCGACGACGACTCCGACTACGAGCTCGAAGACGCGGAGTACCAGGAAGATGCCGACCGCGTGTACGAAGAACTCATCGCGCGAGTGGGGGAGTCCAACCCGCAGCCACGGCTCAGCGCCACGCGCAGGGTCGTGGAGCTGCTCGGCGATCCGCAGCGCAGCTACCCGATCATCCACATCACGGGCACGAACGGCAAGACCTCCACGAGCCGGATCACCGAGAGCATCCTGCGCGCCTACGGGCTGCGCACCGGTCTCATGACCAGCCCGCACCTCGTTCGGTTCAACGAACGGATCGTGATTGACGGCCAGCCCATCTCGAACCGGTCGCTGGCGGCCAACTGGGCCGACATCCGCCCGTTCATCGACCTCGTCGACGGCGAGCTGGTGGCAAAGGCCGAGGAGCCGCTGACCTTCTTCGAGGCGCTCACGGTGCTCGCGTTCGCCAGCTTCGCCGACGCGCCGGTCGATGTCGCAGTCGTGGAAGTTGGCATGGGCGGCGAATGGGACTCCACGAACGTCGCTGACGGCCAGGTCGCCGTGTTCACCCCGATCGCGCTCGACCACACCCAGCGGCTCGGTTCTACCGTCGCCGAGATCGCCCGTACCAAGGCTGGCATCATCAAGCCGGTGGCCAACGTCGTCTCCGCGGTGCAGTCTCCGGATGCGCTCGCCGAACTCGAGCGAGCGGCAGAGCTCACCGAATCAACGTTCTCGGTCGAGGGTGCGGCCTTCGCGCTCGACAGTTCCAGCGTCGCTGTCGGTGGCCAGGTCATCACGGTGCGTGGGCTGGCCGGCACCTACCGCGACCTTTTTCTTCCGCTATTCGGCGACCACCAGGGGCACAACGCGGCGTTGGCAATTTCCGCGGTCGAGTCGTTCCTCGGCGGCGGCGACCAGGCGCTGGTCGGCGATGTTCTTGCCGAGGGGCTGGCCACCGCGACATCCCCGGGGCGACTGCAGATCATCGGCACAGAGCCGACGGTACTGGTGGATGCCGCCCACAATCCGCACGGTGCCGCGGCATTGGCGGCCGCCTTGGGCAGCTATTTCACCTTCGCCGAGATCGCCGTGGTGATCGGAATTCTGCAGGACAAAGACGCCCGCGGGATCGTCGAGTCGCTCGCCCCTGTCGCCACGCGCTTCTCCGTGACGCAATCCCAGTCCGACCGCGCGATTCCGCACGATGAGCTCGCCGAACTCGTTCATGAGTTCACGCCCGCGGATGCCACCCACGCGTTCGATACCTTCGAGTCGGCAATGCGGGATGCCAGGGCATGGGCCGCGCAGGGCGAGCGCCGGGCCGTGCTCGTCACTGGCTCGATCACCCTCGTCGGCGAGGCAATGGCGCTGTCGGCCGCCGAAGGGTGGAAGCGGTGACCGCGGCCCCCGCCGCCCCGCGCCGGCCGCGCCGCCGGCGCAGCGTCACCGAAAGCCTGCTGAGCATCGTGCTCGGGCTCGAGGGGATTTTAGTCTTCTTCGTCATGTTGACCGCGTTCGGGTTGCGCGCTCTGACGCCCGCGGCAGCATTCGGCGGGGGAGTAGCGCTCATCGTTGCCCTCGTACTCGGGGCGTCACTGCTGCGGTTCCCGTGGGGAGCGTGGCTGGGCTGGGTTCTTCAGGCTGCACTCGTTGCCACCGGCATCATCCTGCCCATCATGTTCCTCGTCGCAGCGGTGTTCGTCGCGATCTGGATCTACTGCTTCGTCACCGGACGACGCCTCGACAGCGCCGGCCCCCGTGGCGGCTCTACCCCACCCAAGGAGAATCCATGAACGTCGAAGAAACCCTCGTGCTCGTCAAACCCGACGGTGTTGCTCGCAACCTGACCGGCGAGATCCTCGCCCGCATCGAGGCAAAGGGCTACCAGCTCGTCGATGTGAAATTCGTGCAGGCCGACCGCGACCTGCTCGCGGCGCACTACGAGGAGCACCAGGGAAAGCCGTTTTACGAGCCGCTCGTCGAGTTCATGCAGAGCGGGCCGATCGTGGCGTTCCGGGTGACCGGTAACCGAGTGATCGAGGGGTTTCGGTCCCTGGCCGGCACGACCGACCCGACCACAGCCACACCGGGAACCATCAGGGGCGACCTCGGGCGCGATTGGGGTCTCGCTGTGCAGCAAAACCTGGTGCACGGCAGCGACTCACCGGCCAGCGCCGAACGCGAACTCGCCCTCTGGTTCTAGGGCCGAGGCGGGCGACGCAGCCGGTTCATCACCCGGGCTGCGCCGCCGTACCGCGCTAGCCGACGGGCGCCGCTGTCGCGATCTTGCCAAAGAAGGCGCTGAACGCTGCGGCATCCGTCAGGGCGCCGGTGTAGGTGGTTCCGCTGACGATGACCGTCGGCGTTCCCGCCAGCTTGGCCACATCAGAGTGCGGCAGCGGCCCGCCGAGTGCCCGCTTGCTTGCCGAGGCGACCCAGCTCGCGAAGCTCTGGTCTTGGATGCAGCCGGCAACGTCACTGCCGGTCGCCCCTGCTCCGCTCACGATGGCCTTGATCTCGGTGTCGGTGAGCCCCGAGGATGTTTCGGCCGGCTGCTTCGCGAATAGGCCGTCGTGCACAGCCAGGAACTTGTTGGGATCGAAGTTGGCAACACAAGCCACCGCGTTCGCGGCTCTGGTGGAGTACTTGGTGCCCTTCGATGAGTTATCCAGGATCGAGACCGGGTGAATCTCGAGGGTCGCGATGCCGGTGTTCACCCACTTTTCGATCTGGGCAGCGTTGGTCGTCTCGAACTGCCCGCAGTACGGGCACAGGTAATCGATGTAGACCACGATATTGACGGTTTTGCTGTGCGCGGTCGGATCGGTCGGCACCGGTGTCGACGCGGCGGGGATCGCCTTCGTGGCGACGGCCGCAGTGGTCGTGCCGTTGCCGGTGAGCAGGATTCCGTCGCTGAGCATGTTGAGCGGGCCGGGCGAAGGCGGCCGGGTGACGTTAAGCACGACCAACGCAGCGATCGCGACGACCGCGAGCATCCCGACGACCACCCCGCCCTGAACTAACCAGCGCTGGCGGCGCTTTCGGGCGCGCTGTTCCTCGCGCTTGAGGCGTGCACCCTCCCTTGCCAGTTCTTGTTTCTGCTTTTTGGTGAGTTTTTCAGGGGACACGGTAGCTCTTTCGGTTCAACGAATCGATGTGGGGGAAGGGTATTCGATGATTGAACGGAATCCCCTATTAGCGCCGTGGTTACAGGTAAGAAAGCAGGTCTAGGCGCAGCTGAGCGATGACCGCGATGACGATGTAGGTCGCGATGGTGATGGCGGGCACCCAGCCGTACAGTTGCGCCCCGAGCCGCTGAAAGCGACGACCCCAGACGCCGGCGCTGGCGTTCGACAGGGTCAGTGTCCAGAACAGCGGGATGGTTACCGACCAGACCAGCATGCACCACGGGCACAGCGTGCCGAGCGTGAAAATGCTCTGGTACATCAGCCAGACGCAGAAGCCGAGCGCGGCCGCGACGCCGATGTTTAGGGCAACCCAGAACCAGCGGGCGAAGGTCGCGCCGGCAAGAATGGCGACGCCCACGGCGATCGGTGCGACGAATCCGCCGAGCCCGATGATGGGATTCGGGAAGCCGAGAATGGCTCCCTGCCAGGATCCGAGGTTCTTGCCGCACTGCACGATCAGACTGAAATTGCACTCAAGGTCTGCCGTGGGGTTAGTCAGCACGGCGATCTTGTCGAGCGTAAGGGCGAACGCCGCGTACCAGCCGATGACCCCGGTCGCGATGAGGACGATCGCCAGCGAGAGGGGGCGGCGCGCGGCCACGACGTCAGTCATGCTCGGATTATTGCACGCGCCAAATCACGACTTGGTGACAAT
>JANXTJ010000207.1 GCA_025352485.1 Salinibacterium sp. | reverse complement strand
GTGAAGGTCGGCAAGACGCCCAGCGAGACTGCGACCCTCATGCGCGAGGTTCTTGCGGCGCTGTAGCCCGAGCCGCCGAGCCTGTACCGTGGGCTCATGGGGTTGAGGCAGTGAACCGTCAGCTCACCGTGCTCTTCGCGGCCTTCGAGGCGTTGCTGGTTGTCGCGATCGGGATCGCCATCCCGCTCGTTCCGCTGACGTTTCTCTGGGGCGCGCAATACGGTTTCGCGATCGACTGGACGACATTTTGGCGGGCCGCCGTCGACCTCTGGTTGGTCGGGCATGGCGTTGACATCACGATGGTGCTCGACCCCTCCACTGCCGCTGGCCTCGGTTTCGCCCAGGCTGGCGCTCCGGCAACGATCACGATCGCGGCGCTCGGGTTCGCGCTACTGACCGTGCTGCTCGGAGTGCGGGCCGGGCGGCGCATCGCCGAGACCCGATTCCGGGTACTGGGCGAGCTGGCCTCGCTCGGCACCTTTGGGCTGGTGTCGTTCGCGGTGTCGATTTCGGCGCGGCATCCGGATGCCAGTGCCTCGCTCTGGCAGTCCACGGTGCTACCCACCGCGATCTTCGCCATCGGGCTTGCCGTCGGAGTGCGCCAGGCCGGCCGGGAACGGGGGGCTGGCCGACCGTTCGCGCTCGCCGACCGCTTGCGGCCCGACGTTCGCGCCACCGTCGGAGTGGCCCTGCGCGGTGGTGCGGCGGCGGCGGCCGGTATCGTCGCGTTCGCGCCCATCGCCCTTGCAGGGCTGATCGCCGTTTCCTACGCGAAAATCATCACCCTCTACGAGAGCCTGCACAGCGAGGTTCTCGGCGGTATCGCGATCACGCTCGCACAGATTGCTTTCCTGCCCAACATGGTGATTTGGGCGGCCAGCTGGCTCATCGGCCCCGGTTTCGCCCTCGGCACCGGTTCGGCGGTGTCACCACTGGGCACCCGGCTCGGGCCGCTCCCGGCGATCCCGATCCTCGGCGGGTTGCCCGCCGGGCAACTTTCTTTCGGTTTTCTCGGCCTGCTCGTGCCCGTGGTTGTGGGGTTTCTGGTCGGCGTGATTCTCGGTCCAGCGCTTGCCCGTCAGACGCAGGGCGCACTCTTCCTGCTCGCGGGTCTCGGAATCGGAATCGTCGGCGGCGGGGCGCTCGGCTTGCTCGCCTGGGCGTCTGCCGGTGCGGCGGGGCCGGGGCGCCTGACTCAGGTCGGGCCAGATCCGTGGGCCGTCGGCTGGGCTGCCGCGCTCTAGCTGGCCACCGCAGCGACCCTCGGGTTGTTGACCGTTCGACGCCGCGAATCGGCACAGGGCCAGCGATAGGCTGTGCGAATGCTCAGCATCGTTGTCCTCATCTCGGGCGGCGGATCCAATCTCCGCGCGCTGCTCGACGCCGCCCAAGACGCCGAGTTCCCGGCTCGCGTGGTGGTGGTCGGGGCCGACCGCGATGCCGAAGGGTTCGAGCATGCCGAGGAGTTCGGCGTCCCGACGTTCTCGGTCGCGATGTCGAATTTCGCCGACAGGGATGCCTGGGGCGACGCGTTGCTCGAACAGGTGCGACTGTGGCAGCCCGACCTCGTGGTGCTCAGCGGGTTCATGAAATTGCTGCCGCCGCGGGTGGTGGCCGCGCTGTCTCCGAACCTCATCAACACGCATCCGGCCTACCTTCCGGAGTTTCCGGGGGCACACGCCGTGCGGGATGCCATGCAGGCAGGGGTTACCGAGACCGGCGCGAGCGTGATCATCGTCGACAACGGTGTAGACACCGGGCCGATCATCTCGCAGGAGCGGATCCCCATCCACCCCGGCGATACCGAGGAGCATTTGCACGAGCGCATCAAGCCGGTCGAGCGCCGGCTGCTGATTCAGGCGGTTCTGGATATCGCCAACGGCGTCGTCGAGCTCGGCCTCCACTCCCGGCGATGAGCCCGAGCGCTGATACCATCAACCTGTCGCGACTGGCGTTCGGATGGGGTTCCATCGGGAAGCGGCTTTGACTGATTCGGCCGTTCGCCTGGGCCGGACCGGATTGCGATTTTCCGGTACCCATGGAGCAGCCAATGCACGCATCATCCACTTCAGATTCGGCCGACCTCCGCCACCGGGACGCGATTCCGATCCAGCGGGCGCTCATCTCGGTGAGCGATAAGACCGGCCTGGTCGAGCTGGCTGCCGCGCTGGTTGCCGCCGGCGTCGAAATCGTCTCGACCGGCTCGACGGCCAAGACCATCGCCGAGGCCGGCTTTGCCGTCACCGAGGTCGCAGAGGTCACCGGTTTCCCCGAATCACTCGACGGGCGGGTGCGCACCCTGCACCCCGCGATCCATGCCGGAATCCTTGCCGACCTGCGCAGAGAGGCCCACGAGAGCGAACTCGCGCAGCTCGGCATCACGGCGTTCCAACTTGTGGTGTCGAACCTGTATCCGTTCGTGGAGACGGTGGCGTCGGGGGTGGCCCCGGATGACATCATCGAGCAGATTGATATCGGTGGGCCGGCGCTCGTGCGCGCCGCAGCCAAGAACCACGCGAATGTGGCGATCGTGACCTCACCAGCCGGCTACGCGCAGGTTCTCAAGGCTCTCGTGCTCGGCGGCACCACCCTCGCCCAGCGCCAGCGGCTCGCGGCCGAGGCCTTTCAGCACACGGCGGCGTACGATCGGGCGGTCGCGGCCTGGTTCGCCGACAACGTGGCGAGCTGGAGCTACGGCAAGCGCGCCAGCGTTCCCGAGACACCAGATGAGCCGACCGAGCTCATCTTTGCCGACACGTTCGACTACGAGGTTCGCCTGAAGAGCTCGCTGCGCTACGGCGAAAATTCCCACCAGTCGGCCGCACTCTATGTCGAAGCGCACGGCCGCGGAATTGCCCAGGCGACCCTTCTCAATGGCAAAGAGATGTCGTACAACAATTACGTGGATGCCGACGCGGCCCTGCGCGCAGCCTACGATTTCGACGAGCCGGCCGTGGCCATCATCAAGCATGCCAACCCGTGCGGTATCGCCGTGTCGCGTGGGGCTGGCGACCCGATCGCTTCTGCGCATGAGCGGGCCCACGCTTGCGACCCGGTTTCCGCCTACGGCGGGGTCATCGCCGCCAACCGGCCGATCACTCTCGCGGCGGCCGAATCGATAAAGGACATCTTCACAGAGGTGGTTGTGGCGCCCGACTTCGAGCCGGAGGCGCTGACGCTGCTGCAGACGAAGAAGAACCTGAGGCTGCTCAAGCTCCCATCCGGATATCACCGGGCGGCCGAGGAGTTCAAGCAGATCTCCGGGGGTGCGCTGCTGCAGAGCCGCGACAGTTACGCAGACTTCGACTCCGATTCCTGGACGCTGGTTGCGGGCGCGCCGGCCGACCCGCCGATGCGGGCCGATCTCGAGTTCGCCTGGCGCTCTGTGCGTTCCGTGAAATCGAATGGCATCCTGCTGGCACATGATGGCGCGTCGGTCGGGGTCGGCATGGGTCAGGTCAATCGCGTGGATTCCTGCCAATTGGCCGTCTCGCGCGCGGGCGACCGGGCGGCAGGGGCTGTCGCCGCCAGCGACGCGTTCTTCCCGTTTGCCGACGGTGCTGAAATTCTGATCGCCGCGGGGGTGACGGCCATTGTGCAACCCGGCGGTTCGATTCGTGACGACGAGGTGATTCTGGCCGCCAAGAACGCCGGCGTGACGATGTATTTCACCGGCGAACGGCACTTCTTCCACTAACGGCGGTTGCCAAGCCCGCACTGAAGTAAGTTGTGACAATGCTCATCGTACCCTGGTCTCGTCCACTTTCCGCCGGCCGCCGAGTTGCCGCATCGCTTGTCACGGGCTTCGTGGTTGCCATAACCACGCACGTCGTGACTCTCGTGGTGTTCTTCACCACGAACGGTGCAGCGTCGACAAACCTGGTGCCGATCAGCGACTTTTTCTTGCCGGTAAGCCTCACTCTCTTCGTGCTGATCTCGATCGCCGCCGGGTTCGGCGCGATGCGCAGCTGGTATGCGGCGCTGGCCGCTGGCATCGTGGGCGGCGTTCTCGCAGCGACAATCGGAACCGTGATCGGCATCGTCGGCAAGGGCGCGGCATTAGGCCCAGAGGTAGTCGGTGCCGTCTTGGGCACCCTGATCGGCAACAACCTCATCGTGGTCATCGCGGCTGCGCTGACGACGCTCTTCGTCGGGCGCAAGGTGTGGGCGCGCTGGAACGCGCTCGCGCACAGCGATTCGCCGATCGCGCTCGTGCGTCAACCGTCATCTCGGCTGGCCGAGGGTGAAGTCACCCACCTCGAACGCCAGCCGATCGACTCTGACCTAGCCGACGAGCAGTGGGATGCCTACGTCGAGGCCCTAGAAGCGGCCGGCTTCGAGACCGTCGAGGTCGCCACCGCTGATCACCTCCCCGACTCCGTATTCATCGAAGATGCCGTCGTCGTCTTCGGTGGCACCGCCGTCATCACCAGCCCCGGCGCCGAATCCCGCCGCCCGGAGACCCACGATGTGCGCTCTGCCGTGAAGAATCTGGGCCTGACCATCCGGGAGATCACCCTTCCCGGCACGCTCGACGGTGGCGACGTGCTGCAGGTCGGAAGCACCGTCTATGTGGGGCGCGGTTCACGCACGAATGCCGACGGCATCCGCCAGCTGCGCGCCATCGTTGGGGCCATGGGCTATTCGGTCGTCGCGGTACCGGTCAGCAAGGCTCTGCACCTGAAGAGCGTGGTGACCGCGCTTCCGGACGGCACCATCGTGGGCTCCGCGAAGGCGGTGGAGAACGTCGGGCTATTCGCCCAGTTCCTCGCGCTGCCGGAGGCCGGAGCCGCCGTCGTCGTGCTGTCTGCTGACACGGTGCTGATGGCGGCGTCGACGCCGAAGTCGATCGCGCTCATCGAGGATCTCGGTTTCACCGTGGTCACCGTCGACATTAGCGAGTTCGAGAAGCTCGAGGGCTGCGTCACCTGCCTGTCGGTGCGCATCAGCTGACCTCGATCGTCGAACGCATCACGTCATTGCGCCCCGCCCCGCCCGGGGCTAGTCTAAAAGGCTGCCCGGACCGCCGTTGTCGTCCGAGCGTGGCACACCAGACCGGGGAGGGCACCATGATGACCACGAATTTTGCCACGTCGCGCGCGATCGCGGCGGGGATTGCCGACCATACTGCGCTGCCCGTTGGCGCCGGGTTTGGCGCCCACGCCCGTTTCGCTACTGCGCCGCGCTTCGCACCCCAGCGATAGCGCCCCGGCCGAGCCTTCGGGGCACAGTCACGCCCCGCCACCAAAGTACGTAATTCATTCCGGTCGCCATGAGAGTGGCCGCGTTCCAGGGATATCTAACCCCATGTCTTCAGCATCGAATTTGCCCACAGCAGAAACGACACCAGCCCCCCAGAAACGTGGTGGCACGATCCGTTCGATCGCGCGCCTCTATCCATACGCCAGACCCGCCATGCCGAGGATCTACCTCGGGATGGTTACGGCGCTGCTCGCCGGAATCGTCGCGCTGCTCATCCCGCAGGTGTTGCGGTCGCTGGTCGACGGCCCGCTACAGTCCGGCGATTCGTCGCAGATTTGGCCGGCCTTCGCGATCGTCCTTGGCCTGGGCATCCTCGAGGCACTCATGGTCTACCTCAGGCGCATGTTCGTGCTGACGCCCGGAACGCATGTCGAAGCGCGCATGCGCAACTCGCTGTACAACCGGTTGCAGGTGCTGTCGGTGAGTTTTCACGACCGCTGGCCGAGCGGGCAGCTGCTGTCGCGGGCCATCAGCGACCTAAACCTCATCCGCCGGTGGATCTCGTTCGGCCTGGTGTTGCTCATCGTCAACGTGATCACCATCGCCGTCGGCTTCATCTTCTTGCTCAACATCTCGTGGATGCTCGGCGTTCTTTTCATGGTCTGCTCGATTCCGCTGTGGATCTATGGCTACCTGTTCGAGAACAAGTACTCGGTTGTTGCCAGGCGTAGCCAAGATCAGGCCGGCGATCTCGCGACGACCGTCGAGGAGTCTGTACACGGCATCCGGGTGCTGAAGGCGTTCGGTCGCGGCAAGCACGCGCTCAACAATTTCGCGAGCCAGGCGGACGAACTTCGCGGCACCGAGATCGAGAAGGCTAGGGCGATCGCGGGTATCTGGCTCTGGCTGCTGCTCGTGCCAGACGTCACCTTCGCGCTGTGTCTGTTCGGCGGCGTCTGGCTGGCGGCGGGTGGGCAGATCACGGTCGGCGCGCTTGTGGCATTTTTCGCGACGGCCACCGTGCTGCGCTGGCCGGTGGAGTCCATCGGATTTCTGCTCTCGATGACCTTCGATACCCGCACCGCAGCCGATCGTTTCTTTGAGGTGATGGACACGCCGCAGGACATCGTTGACCCGGTCAACCCGAAGTCCATCGCCGACGCGCGGGGGCGGCTCGTCTTCAACGACGTTCACTTTCGCTACCAAGACTCACCCGAGGGCGTTGCCGACCTGCTCGACGGAGTCGATCTGGCGATTGAGCCGGGGGAGACGATGGCGCTCGTGGGCCTCACCGGGTCGGGCAAGTCGACCCTCACGGCGCTGACCACCCGGCTTTACGACGTCACGGCCGGATCGATTGCCGTGGATGGCGTCGACGTGCGCGACCTGTCGCTCACCAGTTTGCGCAGCTACCTCGCCATGGCCTTCGAAGACTCCACGCTGTTCTCCGCTTCGGTGCGCGATAACGTCTTGCTCGGGCGACCGGATGCCACGGAGGCCGACCTTGCCGAGGCTCTGAACATCGCGCAGGCCGCCTTCGTTTACGAGCTGCCCGACGGGCTCGACACCAAAGTCGGCGAGGAAGGGCTGTCGCTGTCCGGCGGCCAACGACAACGCCTTGCCCTCGCCCGCGCCGTCGCGGCGCGGCCAGCAGTGCTCGTGCTGGATGACCCGCTCTCCGCTCTCGATGTCGACACCGAGGCGCTGGTGGAGGCTGCGCTGCGCCGCGTGCTCGCCTCCACGACAGCGTTGATCGTGGCCCACCGACCCTCGACGGTCATGCTCGCCGATCGGGTGGCGCTGCTCGAGGGTGGCCGCGTCACCGCGGTCGGCACGCATTCCGAACTGCTGGTCTCCAGCGAGCACTACCGCTTCGTCATCTCGAGCCTCGAGGATGAGCAGCGTCGCGAGCAGAAGGAGGCACAAAAGTGAGCGTCACGGGTGTGCAAGGCGAGGAGCGCAATGACTTCTCGAAGGCGGAGAGCCGGCAAATCCGGCGCCGCTCGCTGCGCCTACTCGGGTCGCTGATCCGACCGGTGCGGCCGATGGTCGTGCTCACCATGGCCGTGGTCGTGATCTCAACGGCGGCCCAGGTCGCTGGCCCCGCCCTGATCGCCTACGGGATCGACACCGGCCTGCCCGCCCTGGTTGGGCACGACTGGGTGCCGCTGTCGCTCGCCGTGGTCGCCTACCTCGTCACCGGGATCATCGGGGCCGGCCTCATTGCCTGGTACACCATCTTGACCGCGCGGGTCAGCCAGTCGATCCTGTTCGACCTGCGCAAGCGAGTGTTCATCCATACCCAACGGCTGTCTCTCGAGTTTCACGAGAGCTACACCTCCGGGCGCATCATCGCACGCCAGACCAGCGACCTCGATGCGATCAGGGAACTCCTCGATTCGGGGATCAACCAGCTCGTCCAGGGTGCGCTGTACATGATTTTCGTGGCCGTGGCCCTGTTCTCGCTCGACTGGGTGAGTGGGCTCGTGCTGCTGGGATCCCTCGTGCCGCTTGCCCTGCTCACCCGCTGGTTCCAGACCCGCTCACAGTTCTATTTTCGCGACACCAGGACGGCGTCAGCGCGGCTCATCGTGATGTTCGTCGAGACGATGACGGGCATCCGCGCCGTGAAGGCGTTCCGCAAGGAGAAGCGCAACGAGAAAGAGTTTGGCGAGCTGGTCGAGGAATACCGGCACACCAACGGTCGCACCATTCAACTCTTCGGGATCTTCGACCCCGGGCTGGTGCTGATCGGAAACGTGGCGCTCGCCCTCATCCTGCTCATCGGTGGGCTGCGGGTGGCCGGCGGCGGTATGGCCATCGGCGTGCTGCTGGCAACCCTGCTGTACGCGAGGCAGTTTTTCGCGCCGGCCCAGGAGATGGCGATGTTCTACAACTCCTACCAGTCGGCCGCCGCCGCGCTCGAGAAGATTTCGGGAGTGCTCGAGGAACAGCCCAGTGTGCCCGACCCCACCCGGCCGATCGACCTGCGCAATGCCCAGGGGCGCGTCACGTTCGATGCGGTCGAGTTTGCCTACAAGTCGGATCGAATTGTGCTGCCACAGTTCAGTCTCGAACTGCCCGCCGGGCAGACGGTCGCGCTCGTCGGCTCAACGGGAGCCGGGAAATCCACGCTCGCCAAACTGATCTCGCGGTTCTACGACCCCAGCACCGGAAGCGTGTCTCTCGACGGCATCGACCTGCGGCAGCTGCATCCGAAAGATCTCCGCAGGGCGATCGTGATGGTCACCCAGGAGGCGTACCTGTTCTCCGGCACGGTGGCAGACAACATCGCGCTCGGTAAACCGGATGCCACCCGCGACGAGATCGTCGGGGCAGCGAAGGCGGTGGGCGCGCACGAGTTCATCCAGTCGCTGCCGGGCGGGTACGACACCGACGTCAACAAGCGCGGCGGGCGGGTCAGCGCGGGCCAACGGCAACTGCTCTCGTTCGCGCGGGCCTTTATCGCGGATCCGGTCGTGCTGATTCTGGATGAGGCCAC
>JANXTJ010000174.1 GCA_025352485.1 Salinibacterium sp. | reverse complement strand
CTTCCCGGTGAATTTCACGACCCATGACCGCGCCATCTTCATCCGCAGCGCACCCGGCTCGAAACTGATTGACATCGCTGTCGACCCCGCCGTCGCCTTCGAGGTCGACGGGAAGCGCTTCCGCAACTATTGGAGCGTCGTCGTGAAAGGCCGCGCGCAACGATTGTCGTTCGACTCGGATATTCGCGAATCAGGGGTGCTCGATTTGCAGACCTTCACCTCATCGGCAAAGTGGAACTACGTGCGCATCTCGGTCGACCACATCACGGGACGGCGTGTGCACCGACACTGAGTCGGCTCGGGCCCCGCTGGTGGGACCCGAAAATGTGCAGGCTCAGGCGGTGGGAGCCTCTTCGAGCGTCGGCTCGGGCGCGACCGGGGCTTTCGGGGCGCGACCGGGTAAGAAGATCGAGGTCTCCGCCTCTGGATGCCGCCGCGCCTGCACGACGAAGAGTGCGATCCCGAGTGCTATCGCCACGAATGACGCCCAGATATTCGCCGGGACGCCGAACAGAGTGTCACTGGTTGGGTCGATGCGGATCGCTTCGAGCCAGCTTCGCCCGAGCCCGTACCAGATGAGGTAAAGGGCGAACAGCCGCCCCCAGCGCAGCTGCAAACGACGTTCAAGCGTCAGCAGTATTGCCACACCAACGAGGTTCCAAATGATCTCGTAAAGAAACAGCGGGTGGAAGAGCGTGCCGACGGGAAGATCTTTCGGGAACATCGAGTCTGTCGGCAAAATCTCGAGACCCCACGGCAGCGTGGTGGGCAGCCCGAAGAGCTCGTGGTTGAAGTAGTTACCCAGCCGTCCGACGGCCTGAGCCACCAACATGGCCGGCGCGAGGGCGTCGGCGAATGACCAGAACTTGATGCCGGCGCGGCGGCATCCGATCCAGGCGCCCACGGCACCGCCGAGCAGGGAGCCGTAGAGGGCGTTGCCGCCATCCCAGATCGCGAAGATGTTCCACAGGTTCGCACCGGCGAAAAAGTAGTCGCCGCCGTGCGTGAACACGTGATAAAAACGCGCCCCCACGATTCCCAGCGGCACGGCCCAGATGATGACGTCGAGCACGAGGCCGCTCGCGCCCCCGCGCAGCGACAGGCGCCGCTGAGTGATAACGACCGCCGCGATGATCCCCACCAGAATGCACAGCGCATAGGCGTGAATGGTGAGGGGCCCGAGGAAGAACTGTGCCCACGACGGTGGCGGACTGGGGATGCTGGTGGAAACCACGACCCCTATCTAAGCAGCCACGACCGCGATCGGGTGCTGATGTCAGCGCACTGCCAGCGTGGATTCGCCGCCCCTGCGGTGATCTTCGGAATAACTTCGGTCCTCGTGCACTTACACTCGCAGTAGTAATACGTGCTCCGGGGTCGGTGAAAGTCCGAACCGGCGGTGATAGTCCGCGAACCTTTCGGTGCTTGGGAAAGCGCAGTGGGGTTGACCCGGTGAAATTCCGGGACCGACGGTAATGGTGAGGCAACTCACCTCAGTCCGGATGAGAGGAAGCACGGGATCGTTTGGCGACGCCATTCGACCTGACCCGGAGTCGTCTTTCGAGAAGACATGGAACTCCGGATGACCGAGACCGAGCAGGCCGCGCTGGCGACGTATGCCGTCGCGATGCGCCGGGCCCTCACCCTTGCCGCCCAGGGCCCTTCCACCGGCGTGAACCCTCAGGTCGGAGCCGTCTTACTCGACGCGACCGGCCAGATCGTGGCCGAAGGCTGGCATCGGGGCGTGGGCACCCCGCACGCCGAGGTCGATGCGCTCTCCCAGATAGCGGATGCGTCCGGCCTTACCGCCGTTGTCAGCCTCGAGCCCTGCAACCACACCGGCCACACCGGGCCGTGTTCGGTCGCCCTGATCGATGCAGGGGTAGCGCGGGTCGTTTACGCCGTGGCCGATCCTTCCCCGATCGCGGGCGGCGGGGCGCAAAGACTGCGGGATGCCGGCATCGAGGTCATTTCGGGAGTTCTCGCCGAGCAGGCCACCGAGTTTCAATACCGCTGGCTCACCGCCGTGCGGCTGCGGCGCCCCTTCGTGACGGTCAAATGGGCGGCGTCGCTTGACGGGCGCGCGGCCGCCGCCGATGGGTCCAGTCAGTGGATCACCGGTACGGCATCCCGTCAGAAAGTGCACGAGGAACGCGCTCGCGCCGACGCGATCCTGGTCGGCACCGGCACCGTTCTTGCCGACGACCCCACCCTCACGGCCCGCGGTGACGCCGGCGAACTACTGGAGCACCAGCCGCTTCCCGTGGTGATCGGCGTGCGCCCGATCTCCGGCGACGCGAAGCTCTGGGACCACCCGCGCGGCGTGCTCGAATCGGGCAGCCGCGACCTGCCGGAGGTGCTCCGCTGGCTCTTCGAGCAGGGCATCCGCCGGGCCTACGTCGAGGGCGGCCCCACGCTGGCGAGCGCGTTCGTGGCCGCTGGGCTGGTCGACGAATACTCCATTTACCTCGCGCCGAAACTGATCGGCGGCCCCACCCTCGCCCTGCGCGACATCGGGGTTGGCACCATCGGCGAGGCCAAAAACCTGCACATCACCTCGATAGAGAACCTGGGCGACGATCTGCTGATCAGCGCCCGGCCGAAGGAGTAGCCGTGTTCACTGGAATCATCGAAGAGCTGGGCGAGGTCACCGCCTGGCTGCCCACCGTGGACGCCGCGCGCATCACAGTCCACGCACCACTGGCTGTCTCCGACGCGCGGCACGGGGACTCCATCTCGGTGAGCGGGGTGTGCCTGACCGTGATCGAGCAGGGCCCCGACTGGTTTGCGGCGGATGTCATGGCCGAGTCGATTGCGATGTCGACGTTGGGTGGCATCCGGCCCGGCGCCCACGTCAACATTGAGCGCGCGGCACAGCTGAACTTCCGGCTCGGCGGCCACATCGTGCAGGGCCACGTCGACGGCACCGCGACGCTGCTCACGATGCACGACGGCAGCGCCTGGCGCGTGCTGCGTTTCAGCCTGGTGGCGGACATCGCCCCGCTCGTTGCCCGAAAAGGCTCGATCGCGGTCGACGGCGTTTCGCTCACGGTGAGCGCGGTCGGACTCGACTGGTTCGAGGTCTCCCTGATCCCCGAAACACTGGTGGCAACCACCCTCGGCGCGAAGGCCGTCGGGGACGCGGCAAACATCGAGACCGACATCCTCGCGCGTCATGTCGCGCGACTGCACGAGTTCGAAAGGAACAACTCATGAGTCTCTCCAGCATCCCGGCCGCGATCGCGGCCCTGCAGGACGGTCGACCCGTCATCGTCGCCGACGACGAGGGCCGCGAAAACGAGGGTGACGTCATCATCTCGGCAGAGCTCGCGAGCCAAGAGTGGATCGCCTGGATGGTGCGGGTGTCGTCCGGCTTCATCTGCGCCCCGATGACCAACGAGATCGCCGACCGCCTCGGGCTGCCGCTCATGGTGGAGAATAACGAAGACCCGCGCGGCACCGCGTACACGATCTCGGTGGATGCCGCCGACCGACTCAGCACCGGAATCAGCGCCGCAGACCGCTCGCACACCCTGCGCGTGCTGGCCGACCCGCAGTCGACCCCAACTGGTTTGCATCGGCCCGGCCACATCCTGCCGCTGCGGGCGAAGGATGGCGGCCTGCAGGAACGCGACGGCCACACCGAAGCCGCCGTCGACCTGATGAAACTCGCGGGCCTGAACCCGGTGGCTGCAATCTCAGAGATCGTAGCCGAGGACGGCGAAATGATGCGGCTGCCCGGGCTCATCGAGCTTGGCGAGCGCGAAAACGTGCCCGTTATCACCATCAAAGCCATCATCGAGTACCTGGTCGCCAACAACTGCGAGGGGGCGCCGAAGATCATCGAGGCCGTGCCCGAAACATCACGGGTATCCTTCGAGGTCGAGACCACGGTGCCGACGGAGCACGGCCCCTTCCTGGTGCGCGCCTACCGCGACCGCAGCACCGGGGCCGACCACGTTGCCTTCATTAAGGGCCCGCTGCGCAATGGAACGCTCGTCCGGGTGCACTCCGAATGCCTCACCGGCGAGGCGTTCGGTTCGCTCAAATGCGAGTGCGGCCCGCAGCTGCGCGCGGCACTCGAAACCGTGCAGCGCGACGGCGGAATGGTGATCTACCTGCGCGGTCACGAGGGTCGCGGCATCGGCCTGATCAACAAGCTGAAGGCTTACCGCCTGCAGGAGGGCGGGCTGGACACGCTCGACGCGAACCTCGCTCTCGGCCTGCCCGCCGACGCCCGCGACTATGGGGCGGCGTACGGCATCCTCAAGGATGTCGGGCTCACGTCGATCCGCCTGCTCAGCAACAACCCGGAAAAGCAGCGCCAGCTCGAGGAGCGCGGCATTATCGTCACCGAATTGGTTCCGCTGGTCGTGGGAGTGGGCGAATTCAATGAGGGCTACCTCGAAGTCAAACGTGACCGGATGGGCCACGCGCTGCCCTCCGATGCAGTACTCGACGCGGCACTGGCCGCAACACGAAAGGTAACCCGATGAGCGGCGAAGGCCACCCCGTACTTGACACCGACGGCACCGGAATAAAGGTCACGATTGTTTCAGGCCTCTGGCACCACGCGATCGCGGACGGCCTGCTCGCCGGTGCCCGCCGGGTGCTTCTCGAGTCGGGAGCCGAGGTCACCGAGGTGCAGGTTCCCGGCAGTTTTGAGCTTCCGCTGGTCAGCCGGGCCGCCCTCGACGCGGGTGCGGATGCCGTTGTCGCCCTCGGCGTGATCGTGCGTGGCGGAACTCCACACTTCGAATACGTGAGCGCCGCCGCGACCGACGGGCTGACTCGGGTGGCCCTCGACACGGGCAAGCCGGTCGGCTTCGGAGTGCTCACCCTCGACAACGAACAGCAGGGGCTTGACCGGGCGGGCCTACCCGGCTCACAAGAGGACAAGGGCGCGGAAGCGGCCGAGGCGGCACTCGCCACGGCAATCCTGTTGCGGGGCATCCGCTCCCACTAATCTGGCTTCGTGCCCTCACACGCCCTACCCGCAGCCTTTGCCCCTTTTGCCGAGCCGAAAAGCAAGGTGCCCCCCCGCTGGATCGCGCTCTTTGCGACCGCGTGGCTCGGCATCTGGATGGCGCAGCTCACGCCCGTGCAGCTGCTGCTGCCCCAGCAGATCGATAACCTTCTCATCGCGAGCCGCGGCGCAACCCAGACGCTGCAATCCGACGCCTGGGTCTCCAGCGTCATCGCGTTCGGCATCATCTCGGGCATCGCGGGGGCGTGCGCGCTCATCGCGTACCCGCTGACCGGCGCGCTGTCCGACCGCACGACCTCGCGCTACGGTCGGCGCCGGCCGTGGATTCTGGTCGGCACCGTCGTCTTCGCGGTGTCGCTGGTGGCCCTCGGCTTCCAGGCGACCATGGTCGGGATCGGCGTCTTCTGGTCGCTGACGATCGTCGGCTTCTGCATCGTCTCTGCCGCCATCACCGCCACCATCTCCGACCAGGTTCCGGTGCGCCAACGCGGGTTCGTCTCCGGCTGGGTGTCGGCCCCGCAGGCCGTTGGCACAGTGCTCGGGCTGCTGCTCGTGCTCATTCTGGGGCTGGGACAGCTGGTCGGCTACAGCCTGATGGCCGTGCTGCTCGTCATTCTGGCGCTGCCTTTCCTGATCTTCACGACAGACGAAGTGCTGCCCAAGGTGCTGCGGTCGCCCTTCAAACTGTCGACGCTGCTGAAGGGGTTCTGGATCAACCCGGTCGCCCACCCCGACTTTGGCTGGACGCTCTTGGGGCGCATTCTCGTCAACCTCGGCAATGCGCTCGGCACCACCCTGCTGCTCTACTTTCTGATGTATGGCCTCAACCGTGGGGCGAGCGCGCAAGACGACCTGCTCGTGCTGACGATGATTTACCTGGTCTTCTTCATCATCGCCGCGCTCGGCTTCGGCCGGCTCAGCGACCGACTCGGCCGGCGCAAGATGTTCGTTTACCTCGCCGCGTACCTGCAGGGCATTGCCGCACTGCTGATCGCGTTCGTGCCCGACCTGACGATCGCCGAGGTGGGCGCTGGTCTCCTCGGGCTCGGTTACGGATGCTATATGGCCGTCGATCAGGCCCTCGCGACCCAGGTGCTGCCGAGCTCGCACACCCGCGGCAAAGACCTCGGGATCATGAACATCGCCACCGCGGTGCCGCAGGCCGTCGCCCCGCTGTTGGGCGCCTTCGTCGTGGCATCGCTCGGTGGCTTCACGGCCCTGTTCGTGGCATCCGCCATCTTCGCTGTCCTCGGCGGGCTGGCCGTCATCCCGATCAAGTCGGTCAAGTAGCGCGATCCGCCCGCTGCTCCCGCCGCTCCGTCTGCTCCGCCTGCTCCGTCCGGCGGGAGAAACTGCTGCTTGGCGGGAAAAACAACTCCAGCCGCGTGCCAACAACTCCCGCCGGAGGGCCCCGTTTTCCCGCCAGACCCCGGGCGCTCGCTACCGCGGTCCCGGAAAGCGAAGTGCTCGATGAACGGTCAGTCGAGGAAGAGTGCCCGCAACCGCCGGGTGGTAAACACCAGCCCGACGGCCACCATCACGAGAAAATACAGCACGTGCACGATCATCGCGGGAGTCAGCGCCCCGGTGGTGAGCCCGCGCACGAGTTCGACTCCGTGCCAGAGCGGCAGCGCTTGAACGACCCACTGGATCGGGGCCGGGTAGACCGATAGCGGGTAGAAGGTCGCGGAGAACAGAAACATCGGCAGCAGCGCGAAGGTAATCCAGTCCATCTGCTGGAAGCTCTTCAGATAACTGGTGATGCCCATGCCGAGGCTGGCAAAGCCGAAGGCGATGAGCAGCAGCGCCGGCAGCGCCAGGATCGCGGTCCACGACAGCGTGAGCCCGAGCACCTGCATGACCAGCAGGAATGTGGTGCCGTATGCGGCGCCGCGCAGCAGAGCGAGCGAGATCTCGCCGAGCGCGACATCCAGCGGGCCGAGTCTCGTGGCGAGCATGCCCTGATAGAGCTTGCCGAAATGCATCTTGAAGAAGACATTCCAGGTCGAGTCGTAAATCGCGCCGTTCATCGCCGAGACGGCGAGCAGCGCCGGTGCGATATATGCCGCATAGGGAATGCAGTTGCCGTGGGCATCCACGACCCCACCGCCGATGTAGCTGCCGAGCCCGATGCCGAGTGCGAGCAGGTAGAAAATCGGCTCGAACACCCCGGTGAGCACGATGATCCAGTTGGTGCTGCGCGTGGCGAGCAGCCCACGACCGACCACCGAGCGCGCATTGCCCGAATACAGCGCGCGTACGCCACCGTGCGAGGTCACCCGCCCCTGCACCTTCGTCTCGACGCTCATTTGTTCAACCTCCTGGCGACGTTTCGCACACACAGCTGCCAGCCGAGGATGCCGAGCGCCAGCAGGTAGGCGACGTGAGTGACCGTGAGCCAGATCGGCTCGGTCGGCCCGTAGGCAAACTGGCGTCCGAGTTCGCTGGCGTGCCAGAGCGGTGACAGCCAGCCGATCCACTGCAGGAAGATGGGCAACTGGGTGAGTGGAAAAACAGTGCCGCTGAACAGGGTCAGCGGCAGAATGACCACCCGTTGCAGAATCGCGAACTGCCCGCGGTCCTCCGTGATCGTTGCGGCGTAGGCGGCTACGGGGGCGAACGCGAAACCGGCGAGCATCCCTGCCGGAATAGTCATGGCCGCGAGCGGGGAGTGCACCGCACCGAAAATCACCATCACGACGAAGTAGATCACCGTCGTGACGACCATCCGCAGCCCAACGAAGATCATCAGGCCGTTGACGATCTGGCGGGGGCTGATCGGGGATGCGTTCATGCCGACGAAGGTGGCGTTCCACTTCAGGCCGAGCAGGATCCCGAAGGTGTATTCCTCCATTGCCACCAACACCGCTGCGGAGGCCAGCAGCGCGGGCGCGACGAACTCGAGGTAACTGATGCCGGGCACCGGGCCGACATTGCCGTTGATCAGGGTGGCCAGCCCCACACCGAAGGCGAAGAGATAGAGCACCGGGGTACCGATCGCCGTCGCCACGACCGTGCCGAGGTAGCCGCGCATCTGCCTGATTTTGTGCTCGGCGACGTACCACGCCCCCCACCGTCGCGATCGGGCACCTGCCGCGGTGAGGCCGCTCATTCGATCAAGGTCCGGCCGGTAAGCCGCAGGAAGACGTCCTCAAGGCTCGACCGGCGCACCAGGCTCGTGATCGGCGCAAGCCCGCGCCGGGTCACCTCCACCAGTGCCTCCTCGCCGTTGCTGGAATAGACCAAAATTCGGTCGGGCAGCACCTCGAGGCGATCACCGATCCCGGCGAGGGCGGCCGCGGCACCCGCGTTGCGGTCCGAGCCGAAACGCACCTCGAGCACCTCACGACTGGAGTGCTCTCTGATCAGGGCGGCCGGTGCGCCCTCCGCCATGATGCGGCCCTTGTCGACGACGACGAGACGGTCGCAGAGCTGTTCGGCCTCATCCATGTAGTGCGTGGTCAGCACGAGCGTGGTGCCCAGCTCTTTGAGGCGGAAGAGTCGATCCCAGAGAATATGGCGAGCCTGTGGATCCAGCCCGGTCGTGGGCTCGTCTAGGAGCAGGATGCGCGGCTCATTGATGAGCGCACGCGCGATGGTCAGGCGCCGCTTCATCCCCCCACTCAGATCATCGATTTTGGCTTTGGACCGGTCGGCGAGCTGCGCGAATTCGAGCAACTCGTCGGCACGCTTGGCCACCTCGGCGCGCGGCAGGCCGAAATAGCGCCCGTAGACGATCAGGTTGTCGCGAACACGCAACTCGGTGTCGAGGTTGTCTTGCTGGGGCACGACGCCGAGTTGGGCACGAATCTCGGGGCCGTGCGCGTTCGGATCCATTCCGAGGATCGTCAGGTCACCGCTGGTGCGCGTTGACACCGCACCGACCATGCGCATGGTCGTGGATTTGCCGGCGCCATTGGGGCCGAGCAGGCCGAAAGACTCGCCGGGTGCGACCTCGAAGGAGATGCCGTCGACGGCATTCATGTCTTTGTAGGTCTTGGTCAGCGCGGTCGCGGAGATAACGGGAGCAGGCACGTTGTCCAACCTAGCCGAGGGTTCGGACACCGCGACAGCGCTGCCGTCGACGCCGGAAGTAGGGCTGCGGCACTCAGTTACCCCGACCGGAGTACGGCCACCCCCCGAGACTAGGAAAGAATTGAGTACATGAGCACCACTACGCCCGAGCGCCGTTCGCCCTTTGCCAGGGGCAAGAAAGACGACGGCCCCCGCGCCCGTTTCAGCGAACTAATGCCGTACCTCCTCGAGCACAAGAAGATCCTCGGCGTGGTGATCGGCCTGAGCGTTTTGTCGGCGGCAACCTCACTCGCGCAGCCCCTTTTGGTCAGCCAGGTGATTGGGCTCGTGCAGACCAACAAGCCGCTCGGGATGCTCGTCTGGGCGCTCGTGGGTCTGGTGGTGGCATCCGCGATTCTGAGTGGTTTCCAGCACTACCTCCTGCAGCGCACCGGCACCTCGGTCGTTCTCTCCGCCCGCCGCCAGCTCGTGCGCCGCATGCTGCGACTTCCGATCAGCGAATTCGACACCCGCCGCACCGGCGACCTGGTCTCGCGCGTCGGCTCTGACACCACGCTGCTGTACGCGGTCATCACCCAAGGGCTGGTTGACGCCGTCGGTGGCTCCCTCGTCTTCGTGGGTGCGCTCATCGCGATGCTGCTGATCGACCCGCTGCTGCTCGGGCTCACCGTGCTGGTCATCGCGGTGTCCATCGTCACCGTCGTTGCCCTATCGGGCCGAGTCAGGGTCGCCAGTCGCAAGCAGCAAGAAAAGGTCGGCGACCTGGCCGCGGCGGTCGAGCGGTCGCTGTCAGCGGTGCGCACCGTGCGGGCATCGAACGCGACCGACCGCGAGATCGCAGCCATCGAGAAGGATGCCGTGGGCGCCTGGCGGATGGGCATCGAAGTCGCCAAG
>JANXTJ010000150.1 GCA_025352485.1 Salinibacterium sp. | reverse complement strand
GACCCACATCGGGCACGCCGCGACCTACCTCGCCTACGACACGCTGATCCGGCTCTGGCTCGATGCGGGCTGTTCGGTGGCGTACGTGCAGAACGCGACAGACGTCGACGATCCGCTGCTCGAGCGCGCTGCTGCCACCGGGGTGGATTGGCGCGATCTCGCCGCCGGCCAGCTTGACCTGTTCCGCGGCGATATGCAGGCGCTCAGCGTCATCCCGCCGAACCACTATGTTGCGGTTACCGAGATGATCGACGAAGTCGCGCAGTCCGTGCAGCGACTCTTGGAAGAGGGCGTCGCGTATCGGCTCGACGCTGACGTGTATTTCGACAGCACCGCCGCCGCGGCGACATCGCCGTGGCAGCTCGGGCAGGAGAGCCGGCTGGATCGCGCCACGATGCTCGAGCTTTCGGCAGAACGCGGGGGAGACCCCGACCGGCTGGGCAAGCGCGATGCGCTCGATGCGATGCTGTGGATGGGCGCGCGACCGGGCGAGCCCTCCTGGCCGTCACCGCTCGGGCACGGGCGCCCCGGCTGGCACATCGAGTGTTCGGTCATCGCCCACCAATTTCTCGACCTGCCACTGACCGTGAATGGCGGGGGCATCGACCTCGCCTTTCCCCACCATGAGTTCACCGCGGGGCACAGCGCCGCCCTCGCCGGCGTGGATCACGCCCAGATTTTCTCGCATGCGGCGCTGGTCTACTACCGCGGCGAGAAGATGAGCAAGTCGCGCGGCAACCTCGTTTTTGTCTCGCAGCTTCTCGAGTCTGGCGTCGATCCGCGGGCCATTCGCCTGGCGATTCTCGCCCAGCACTATCGCTCAGGCTGGGAGTGGACGGATGCCGTGCTCGCCACGGCCGTCGACCGCCTCGCGCGCTGGACCGCCTGGGCCGCAGCACCGGGCACCGGCACGCCCGGCACTGGTCTCGTCGCCGCCCTGCGCGCGGTGCTCGCCGACGACCTCGATACCCCGGCCGCCGTAGCGCTGATTGACGCGGCGGGCACACCGAGCGCCGAAGAACTCGACGCGGTTTCGGCGCTGCTCGGAATTCGCCTCTAGGTCGCGCCTCAACCCTTACTCCTTGGGCCGCCAGGGCTCTTCGCCCGCCGTGCCCTCACCGGGCTTGTCGCCGCCGCGACGCAGGTACTTCTCGAACTCCTGAGCAATCGCCTCGCCGCTCGCCTCGGGGGAGTCCACGGTGTCGCGGGCCTGCTCGAGCTGCTCGATGTACGACGACATGTCGTCGTCATCGCCGGCGAGCGCGTCGATACCGCTTTCCCAGGCCGCGGCCTCTGTGACGAGTTCGCCGCGCGGGATCACGACATCCACGATCTCTTCGAGCTTGTCGATGAGCGCGAGCGTTGCCTTCGGGCTCGGCGCGTTGTGCACGTAGTGGGGCACGGATGCCCAAATCGACATCGTGGGTACACCGGCTTTTTCTGCGGCGGCCCCGAGCACCGACAGGATGCCGACCGGGCCCTCATAACCGCTGCGTTCCAGCCCGAGCTCGGCCCGGACCGCCGCATTTTCGCTGCTGGTGAAGACGGAGATCGGGCGGGAGTGTGGCACGTCGGCGAGCATCGCGCCGAGGAATACGACAGACGTGATCTCGTTGCCTTGAATGACGTCAAGGATCTCGCGGGTGAAGGTTTTCCAGCCCCGCGAGGGCTCTGTACCGAGCAACAGATAGATGTTTGACCCGTTGTCGCCGCTGACGCTGAGCTGCGCGTCATCCGCAATTCCCTGCGCCCGACCCGAATTCGGGGTGGTCGGCCCGAACATCGTGACGCTCGGCCAGACCAGTTCACGGTCGCCGTTCTCGTCGGACTGAACTGAGGGGCGATTGAACTGGTAGTCGAAATAGTCTTCGGGGTCGACTTCGGCGATCGGGTAGAGATCGAGCAAATCTTTGAGGGTGCGCACAGCACCGCTGGCCGCCTCGCCGGCGTCATTCCAGCCTTCGAATGCGACGACGAGGAGCCGTCCGCTGGCGAAGGTGTTGTCCGGCACGTGGCTCCCTGCTGGGGCACATCCGGCGATCGGGGTGCCCACTCCAAGGATAGAACTACGATTGTCGGTTGTGACCCAACGCCTCCCCGCCGCCGTCCTCTGGGATATGGACGGCACGCTCGTTAACACCGAGCCGTACTGGATTTCTGCCGAGACCGAACTGATCGAGTCGTTCGGCGGAAGCTGGAGCCACGAGGAAGCCCTGCAGCTCGTCGGCAATGGCCTGTGGGCGTCTGCGCAGTTGCTTCAGCGCAACGGGGTGCAGATGACCGAGACCGCGATCATTGACACTCTCACCACCCGCGTGATGGCCCAGCTTGCCGAGTTCGGGATTCCCTGGCGACCGGGTGCCCGCGAACTGTTGAGCGAACTCCGCGCGGCCGCAATCCCCACGGCACTGGTGACGATGTCGGTGAGCCGCATGGCGCACTACGTCGCGGATCGCCTGGGTTTCGTCGGTTTCGACGCGGTCGTCTCCGGGGATGACGTCGCCGAGGCCAAGCCGCACCCGGAGTCGTACCTGCGCGGCGCCGAGCTTCTCGGTGTCGATCCGGCCCACTGCATCGCCATCGAGGATTCCATCCCCGGCATCGTTTCTGCTCATCGCGCCGGCACCCTGGTGATTGGTGTTCCGTTCATGGTCGATATTGCCGATGCCCCCGCGAACGTCCTCTGGCCGACCCTGCACGAGCGCACCGTCGCCGACCTCGCGTCGCTCTACAGCACGGCGGCCACCTCATGACCGACGCCGTTCGCCGCCAGAGCGGCGAGTTCCGCGTGGGCGACCGCGTGCAACTCACCGGTCCCAAGGGTCGCCTCAACACCGTGACGCTGGAGGCTGGGGGAGCATTTCACACCCACCGCGGTGTGCTCAGCCATGACCTCGTTATCGGTCGACCGGATG
>JANXTJ010000118.1 GCA_025352485.1 Salinibacterium sp. | reverse complement strand
ACACGGCCCTGCAGGTGCCGGTGATCGATGCATCCAACTGGGCGCTGAAGATCACCGGCATGGTGCAACGCGAGGTCACCATCTCGTTCGCCGAACTTCTCGCGCTACCGCTCGAGGAGCGCGCCATCACCCTCACCTGTGTCTCCAACGACGTCGGCGGCGATCTCATCGGCAACGCCAGCTGGCTGGGCTACCCGATCCACAAACTGCTCGGCCGCGCCGGCCCGCTGCCCGGCGCCGACATGGTGCTCTCCAAGAGCGTCGACGGCTACACGGCCTCAACGCCGCTCAGCGCGCTGCAAGACAGTGACCGTTTCGGCATTCTTGCGGTTGGGATGAACGGCGAGCCGCTGCCGCTCGAACACGGTTTTCCGGTGCGCATGGTCGTGGCCGGGCTTTACGGCTATGTGTCCGCCACCAAATGGCTGGTCGAACTCGAGGTCACCCGGTTCGCCGCCGCGACGGCCTACTGGACGGCTCGCGGTTGGGACGCGCAGGCCCCGGTGAAGCTGGGATCCCGAATCGACGTCCCGGCCTATCTGGCCCGCGTGCCGGCGGGCCGGGTCGCCGTCGCGGGGGTCGCCTGGGCGCAGCACGACGGCATCACGGGCGTCGAGCTGCGCATCGATCAGAAGCAGTGGATGCCCGCCCGGCTGGCGCCCGCCATCTCGATCGACACCTGGTGCCAGTGGGTCTACGACTGGGATGCCCCGAAGGGCGCTCACCTGCTCGAAGTGCGCGCGACCAACGCCTCGGGAACGACGCAGGTTAACGACCGGCTGCCACCATTTCCGAACGGCGCGGAAGGCTGGCATCAGATCACCGTGGAGGTCGTGTGAGCGCGTCCGCGTGATGCGTCCTTGGTAGATTGGCTCACGACATGGTCATCCCCTTCTCCCTGCCCCTCATCGACGATGATGTCGTCGCCGAGGTCAACGACGCGCTCCTGAACACCGGCTGGTTGACGACCGGCCCGAAGGTGCGCCAGCTCGAGGTGGAGATTTCCGCGCTCACCGGAACCCCGGTGCTGTGCGTGAATTCGTGGTCGTCCGGTGCCATGCTGATGCTGCGCTGGTTCGGGGTCGGGCCTGGCGATGAGGTCATCATCCCCGCCTACACCTACTCGGCGACGGCGCTGTGTGCGATGAACCTCGGCGCGACCGTGGTTATGGTCGATGTCTTAGACGATTTCACCATCGACCCCGCGAAGATCCGGGCGGCGGTGACCCCGCGCACCAAGGCGATCATCCCCGTCGACATGGGCGGCTGGCCGGCCGACTACGACGCCATTCATGCAGTGCTCGCCGCACCGGATGTCGCGTCGCAGTTCGTTGCGGCATCGGCGAATCAGAAGCGGCTGGGTCGCATCCTTGTCGTGACGGATGCTGCACACTCGATCGGGTCGAGCTATCGGGGTCGCCCCAACGGGCAGTTGGCCGACGCCACGGTGTTCTCCCTGCACTCGGTGAAGAACATCACCACCGGGGAGGGTGGCGCGGTGTGTATCAACTTGCCTGCACCCTTCGATAACGAGGCCGAGTACACCTTCCTGAAGGCGCTGGCCCTCAACGGCCAGAACAAGAGTGCCTTCGAGAAGAATGTGCCGGGGGCCTGGCGCTACGACATCATCGACCAGGGGCTGAAGATTAACCTGCCCGACATCAACGCGGCGATCGGGCTCGCCCAGATCCGCAAGTATGCCAGCGAGCTGCTGCCCGACCGGCGCCGCAAATTTGAGCTCTATCAGGAGGGCTTCGGCCAGTACGAGTGGGCGATTCTGCCGCCATATCGGGATGCCCAGCGCGAGTCGTCTGCGCACCTGTACATGCTGCGCATCGCGAGTGCCGACGAGCAGCGCCGCGACCGGATCATCACGGCGATCGCTGAGGCCGGCGTCGGGGTCAACGTTCACTACATCCCGATGGCCATGCTGACGCTGTTCAAAGACCGCGGCTATCGCATCGCCGACTACCCGAAGACCTACCAGCTTTACGCCAACGAGATCACCCTGCCGCTGTACAACACCCTCACCGAGGATCAAGTGGCCGAGGTCATCCACGTTGTCGCGAGCGCAGTAGAGGCCACCGCATGAACCCCGCAGCATTTTCGAGCACGCCTTTCTCGCTCGACGAGTTCATCGCCAGCCATGTGACGCTGCGCAGCGAGAGCCTGTTCGCCGCTGACCTGGCCGCCCACGACGCTCAGCTTCGCGCTGAAATCGCGGGTAAATCGGTGCTCGTGATCGGCGGGGCCGGCACGATTGGGTCATTCTTCATCCGCGCGCTGCTGGAGTACAAGCCCGCCCGGCTTTACGTCGTCGACCTGAGCGAGAACGGCCTCACCGAGCTCACCCGCGACCTGCGCTCCACCGAGGGCCAGTTCGTGCCCGACGACTTCAGGACCTACCCGATCAGCTTCGGCGACCCGGTCTTTGATCGGATGATGCGGGCGGAAGGCCCGTTCGACATCGTCGCGCACTTTGCTGCGCACAAGCACGTGCGCAGTGAGAAAGACCGCTACTCCATCGAGGCGATGGTCGAAAACAACGTGGCCAACTCCGTGCACCTGCTCGATCTGATGCTCGAATTTCCGCCGGAGCATTTCTTCTGCGTGTCCACCGACAAGGCGGCTAACCCCGCCAACGTGATGGGTGCATCGAAGAAGCTGATGGAGGAGGCAGTGCTGGCCTACGCCGCCGAAATTCCGGCGGTCACGGCGCGCTTCGCTAACGTTGCGTTCTCCAACGGCAGCCTGCCGGCCGGATTTCTGGAGCGCATCGCCCACGGCCAGCCGCTCACCGCGCCGTCCGACATCAGGCGCTACTTCGTCTCGCCGGCCGAGAGCGGGCAGCTTTGCCTGCTCGCCTGCATCACCGGCGCCCCGGCCGACATCTTCTTCCCGCGCCTGGAGGAGCCGAAGATGCTTACCTTCGCGGCCATCGCCGATGCCCTGCTGCTCGAGCTCGGCTACACGCCCGACCCGTGCGCCACCGAAGATGAGGCGCGCCAGAAGGCCGCCGACCGCGACCCCGCCGACCCGAGCTGGCCGGTCTACTACTTCGAATCGGACACCTCTGGCGAGAAATCTTTCGAGGAGTTTCACACCGACGATGAGGTGGTGGACCTCACGAGGTTCGAAGCCCTCGGTGTCGTGACGGCCGTGACGTCGCAGGATATTGCGGGCATCCGACGCACCGTAAGCGAGCTGCGCGACCTCTTTGCCCGACCCGAATTGCCGAAAGAAGCCATCGTCAGCGCCCTGTCCCGGCTCGTTCCCACCTTCCACCATGTGGAAACCGGGAAGAGCCTCGATTCGAAGATGTAGCCCGTGTACCTGTTCGTCAAAAGACTCGTGGATGTCGTGGTCGCGCTGCTGGCGCTGGTCATTTTGATCCTGCCGCTGGCCATCATCATGATTGCGCTGCGCTTCAGCGGCGAGGGCGAGGTGTTTTACACGCAGAAGCGGGTGGGCTACCACAACGCGAATTTCGGCATCTGGAAATTTGCCACCATGC
>JANXTJ010000115.1 GCA_025352485.1 Salinibacterium sp. | reverse complement strand
CTTTCGTCGCGGTCATGGGCTCCGCGACCAGCCAGATTTCGTACACGGCGTCTAAGGGTGGCGTGCTGGCGATGACGAAGGAGCTCGGCGTGCAATTCGCGCGGCAGGGCATCCGGGTGAACGCCCTCTGCCCCGGACCGGTCAACACGCCGCTCTTGCAGGAGCTGTTCGCGAAAGACCCCGAGCGGGCCGCGCGCCGCCTCATCCATATTCCGAAGGGGCGCTTCGCCGAGCCGGAAGAGTTAGCCGCCGCCGTCGCCTTCCTCGCCAGCGACGACGCCAGCTTCATCACGGCATCGACCTTCCTGGTCGATGGCGGCATCAGCTCTGCCTACGTCACCCCCATTTGATCCCATGAGCGACGCGGGCCAGGAGGCCGAGGAGCAGAGCAGTCTGGCCGACGACGTGTTGTTGCGCCCGGTGCGCAACGGCAACGCCTTCGAAGACACCGTCGCGCGCCTGCTACAAACGATTCGGCTCGGCATCGTCTCGCCCGGCGAGGCGCTGCCCGCGGAACGCGATCTGGCTACCCGGTTTTCGGTGAGCCGCGACACCGTGCGCGAGGCGATCAAATCGCTGTCGGATGCCGGCTACCTGGTCTCCCGTCGCGGCAGGTACGGCGGCACCTTCGTGTGCGAAGTGCTGCCCGCGTCCGGTTCGGATCCGGCGACTCCCGCCGCGACCAGCGCCGAGATCGACGATGTGCTCGGGCTGCGCGACATCCTCGAGGTGGGGGCCGCGCGGGCGGCGGCCGGGCGGGAGCTGAGCGCCGGCGAGCGGGACGTGCTCTGGACGCGACTGCGCGAGACGGCCACCGCATCGGTTGAGGATTACCGGCGGCTCGATTCTCGACTGCACCTGACGATCGGGGAACTGGTCGGGGTGCCCTCGCTCGTGTCACTGCTGGCCGACAATCGCACGCGGGTCAACGAACTGTTGGACGGCATCCCGCTGTTGGCGCGCAACATCGCGCATTCCAACGAGCAGCACGAGGCCATCGTGGTGGCAATCCTGACCGGAAACCCGCAGCGAGCGGCTGCCGCGATGGTCGAGCACCTCGAGGGGAGCGCCGCGCTGCTGCGCGGCTTCCTGAGCTAGCTAGCTAGCCCCGCCCACTGCCGCGAGCGCCTTCGCGAGGTTCCTGTCGCGGGTCTCTGGCGTCTTGGCGGCGACCCACGGGTCGACGAAGGAGCGCTGCTTCGAGTACGACAGGGCCGTGAACGTGTCGAGGGCTCCCGCCGCGGCGAGGGCGGCTGCGAACTCGGCCGGAATCTCGAGAACGCGCGGTGCCTCGTCGAGCTCTAGGGTGACATCCACCTCATTGCCGGGGCCAAGCCCGGCGGCGGCGCGATGCTCGGAGCTGAACGGGATGCGGAACGCGCCCTGATACCAGGTCACGGTGTTGCGGTAGCTGTAGCCGGCCAGCGTGACGACCACCGGGTAGCGCTTCCCCGGGCCAAGCTCTGCCATGACGGGCGCCGGCACGACCAGACCGATCGGGCCGGTGGTCCCCTCCAACGCAGTGTGGAAGGTGACGGCCATCGTCTACGCCTTGGGTGGTTTGGGCGCGCGGGTCTTCGGCAGCGGCGTGGTGGCCACGTCATCAGCGACGATGACGACTGGGGCAACGGGCGCGGCGGCGGCGACCGGCGGCGAAACGGCGGCCCTGTTCTTCGCGATGTAGAGGTGGGCGGCGGCGGTGGCAACCAGCAGGAATCGCACTAGCAGGAAGATCAACCCGACGATCACCGCGAAGATGACCAGGCAGAACAGCGCGCTGACCAGCACGCCGATGATGTGGAGGAAGCCGCCCATGCCGAACATTCCCGGACCGTAACCCATGTCAGTACTCCAATTCTTCGGTCTTGCTTTCTTCGATGACCGTGCCGATCGCGATCGCGGCGGTGATGCCCCAGCCGAGCCAGGCCAGCCCTAAGCGCCAGTCGCGCGGGCCTCTCTTGGTCGACTGGATGACGCCAAACACTCCGAAAAATGCGCCGATCACGCTCGTGTTGAAGATAAACCTGCGCACATCGCTCCTCTGGGCCTTTTCGTCCACGGTACCGGTTTGCACCGGCTAATCCCAGAGGGCCGTTACGGTGAGGTGTGAAGACGGCGATTCTCGGCGGCGTGCTGCTGGTTTTCGGCGGGGTGCTCATCGCTACCGGCGCACTGCCGCTGACGGATGCCGTGGCGGTGGCCCAGCGCGTCTGGCCGATTTTGCTGTTCGTCGTCGCCATCACCGTGGTCACGGAACTCGCGGCCGAGGCCGAGTTGTTTCGCGTGGTCGCCGAACGGGCGGCCGGTTGGGGTCGCGGGCGGGCCTGGTTGCTGTGGCTTCTGGTGGTGGCTTTCGCGGTGCTCGCGACCGTGTTTCTCTCGCTCGACACGACGGCGGTATTACTCACCCCCGTCGTGGTGTTGCTCGCCCGGCACGTCGGCCTGCCGCCGATCCCGTTCGCGCTGACGACGGTCTGGCTGGCCAACACGGCATCCCTTCTTCTGCCGGTGTCTAACCTCACCAACCTGCTCGCTCAGCACGCCCTCGGGGGCATCTCGCCCGCCGAATTTGTGGCGCTGATGTGGGCGCCAGCGGTCGCGGCGATCGTGATCCCCGTGCTCGTGCTGTTCCTCGTTTTTCGGCGGCAGCTCGCGGTCGGATATGTCGCTGCACCTCGCGCTCCGGCGGCCGATCGGGTGCTGCTCGTCGCGAGCGCCGCGGTCGTGTGTCTGTTGCTACCCGCGCTCGTCTCGGGAATAGCGGTCTGGATTCCCGCCGCGATCGGCGCCGTCGTTCTCGCCGGGTTTTTCGCCATCAGGCGCCGGTCGGCCCTGCGCTTTGGTTTGCTGCCCTGGCAGCTCGTGCTGCTGGCGTCCGGGCTCTTTCTGGTCGTCGAGGCGGCGCATTCGCTCGGGATGACCGAATTGCTCGCCGCCCTGGCCGGTCGCGGCGAGGAGTTTCCCGACCTGTTGCGGCGCGCCGGGGCCTCGGCCGCCGGCGCGAATA
>JANXTJ010000111.1 GCA_025352485.1 Salinibacterium sp. | reverse complement strand
CCGACCGCCTGCCCGTGCCCGACGGCGACGGCGGCGGCGAAGAGCACGGCGAGCGCCGCGAAGGTGATCCCGATGCTTAGCCGCCCGGTGCGATAAAGCACGAGGAAGGCGGCGATGGCGACAGGGGCAGAGAGCAGAGGCGTGCCGAGCCACCAGACGCCGAAGCTCATCCCGACAAAAACGCCGGCGCCGGCCAAGCCCAGCACGATGGTAGTCGGCACGAACGTTCCGAGCGCCGTTGGATTGAAAATGTGCCGCCCGCGCAGGGCCAACAGGTATTTGGAGGCGCTCGCCACGGCGCCGGCCAGGGCGATTCCCGCCAGCCCGATCGGGTCGAGTGTGGGCTGCATGACGAAGAAAATCAGCAGCCCGGTGATGAGGGCGGAGTCGCGGTGCGGGGTGACGCCCGCAAGCCGTGCGACCAGCAGGCTCGTGGCGGCAGTCACGGCGATGGCGACGGCAGCGCAGGCCAGCAGTTCGAGTGGCCCATAGCCGAGCTGGCCGAGCGCCGACAGGATCAGGGCGATCAGCCCAATGGCGGTCAGTAGCGCGATGACCAACCGGTACATCGTGATGCTGCCGGTGATGCGATCCAGCCATCGCGTCATGCGAATATCTCCCCGTCGAAGTGTGGCGATGTCTCTAGGAAGCCTCCGCGGTGTATCCGCACCCAGCTGAAGTCGAATTCGGGGGCGAGGCGGTTCGGATCCGCGAAGAACAGCGCCGTCGCTAGGCCGTCTGCCTCCAGTGCCGTCGCCGCGATGGCCCAGGTGGCCATGACCGAATCAGTGGGCAGACCGGTGGTCGCATCGATCACGTGGTGTAGACCCTCGCCCCAGGCGCGTCTATTGGTGGCGGATGAACAGATCGCGTGAGGTACGACGGCGACGCCGACGGCCATCGCCGCGTCGAGAGGATGCTCCAGCGCCACCCGGATCGGCGTCGGCCCGACCCGGCGGATGTCCCCGCTGCCATCGATCGTGAAGTCGTTGTGACCGGCCGCCAGTAGCATCCCGCTCAGGATGTCGACGAGGTAGCCCTTGCCGGCGGCGCCGACGTCGAGCACAACCGGCGCCAGCGTGGTCAGGGCGTGCCCGTCCCAGGCGACAGCATCATCCCATGCCGGCACGGCAACGGCCCCACCGCTGGGACGCAGCGTGTAGCCGCGGTCGTAGCCGAGGTTCTCGAGTGCCCGGCCGACGAGCGGACTGACCGCGCCGTCGGTGACGGCGTAGAGGCGGCGATAGAGGTCGAAGAGGGCCGGCGCGTCACCCGGAAATTGCCAAAGCCCCGGCATTGCGGCGATCTGGCTGACGAGGGAGTCTTCGCGAAATCGCGACCAGGTGCGATCGAATTCTTCGATGCGCGCCGCAATCGCCGAGCGGAGTTCAGTCTCGATCGGCGCTGCCGTGTCGAGCTGCCAGCCGGTACCAATCGCGTCGAACCTGAGGCAGTGCACCGCCTAGGTGGATGCGTCGGTTTTGATATGCGCGACCGCGGCGTTGAAGCCGATGCCGGTCAGCGAAGAGCCGCCGACCTTATCGACCTTCAGATCACTGATCTTCTTGCCCACGACCTGCGTGCCCACGCCCTTGGCAAACTGACTCTGGTGCAATCGGGCCTGGGGGTCGGTTGCGCGGCCCACGACGGAGACCGCGGTGACGACGCCGCCGGCCAGAGTGAGAGTGACGTCAACCGTCTCGGTTCCGCTCGGCGCCTGGTAGTCGCCGCTCTCGGTGTAGTTGCCATCGCGAAAGCTCCCCGTGCCAGTGCTGCCGGCCGAGCCGCCCGGTGCGGCCGTCGCGGGGCGGGCGGCGTCGGCCGCAACCCCGGTAGAGGTGGCGGCCGTGCATCCGGCGAGCGCGCCGACCAGCGTGAGGCCCGCGAATGCGGCGACGGCGGGGCGGGGGACGGTGAAGGAACGCAAGTGTTCTCCCTGTTCGGCGAGTGACGGTCTCTCCAGCATGTCTCACCGCCGGGGTGCTAGCTGGGGGACAGCCGAGAGTTCGCAGCAAATATCGGCAGGCGCCGGTGGGAGGCTGCGAGGCGCTTTCATGAAAAATTCCTCGGGAGCTTGCGCATAATTTGTTTGTAAGGTTTACTAACAAACATGTCAACGGGATTCGCATCGGGACGGGTTCTGCGCCCGACACAGAAAGTGTTGCCGGAGCACGCCCGCGGCCAGAACCGCTCGCTGGTGCTTCAGACCCTGTATCGGGCGGGGACCCAGAGCCGTGCCGACATCGCGCGCGGCACTGGCCTCACCAGGGTGACGGTCTCTGACCTGGTCGCTGAACTGATGGTTGAAGGGCTCGTCGTAGAAACGGGCCAGCGCGAAGACACTCGCCCTGGCAAGCCCGCCACGATGCTTGATCTCAATCGCGGAGCCTTCCAGATCATTGGGATTGACCTGAGCGAATACGCGATCTTCCGGGGGGCCGTGCTCGACCTCGACGGCCAGATCCTGTCCCGTGCCGAACTGCCCCTCGCTGGGGCGACCGGCGTTCAGGCGACGGAACTCGTCGTGCGCCTCGCGCAGACGCTGGTAACCGCCGCCACCCTGCCGATCCTCGGGCTGGGCGTGGGATCTCCCGGCGTGGTCGACCTTGCCGGCGTCGTGCTGAGCGCCCCCAATCTTGGCTGGACAAACGAGAACCTGCAGGCGACCCTCGCTGCTCGTTTCGGCATCCCCGTGGTTGTCGCCAATGACGCGAACGTAGCGGCGCTCGCTGAGCACAGCTTTGGTAATGCCGACAGCGACATGATGCTCGTGAAGGTGGGCCACGGTGTGGGCGCCGGGCTGCTGCTCGACGGCAGCCCGCTCTTTGGCAGCCGGTTCGCCGCGGGCGAGATCGGGCACGTGGTCGTCGGCACCGACGGCGGCCCACTGTGCGTCTGCGGCAAACACGGCTGCCTCGAGACCTGGCTGGCGACACCGCGGCTCGATGCGGGGCTCGCCGCGGCGGCATCCGCTGAGGAGCGTGATGACGTGCTGCGAAACGCGGGCCGGCGACTGGGCATCGCGCTCGCCCCCGTGGTTGGCGCCCTCAACCTTGCAGAGATCGTCCTCAGCGGTCCGACCCACCTGCTTGATGGCCCGCTCGCCCGAGCGACCATCGACA
>JANXTJ010000110.1 GCA_025352485.1 Salinibacterium sp. | reverse complement strand
CCGACCGCCTGGGCGTGGCCCGACTGTTCCGCGCCCAACAGGTTGCCGGCGCCGCCGGAACCGCCCTCTTCATTGCGCTCTACACGCTCACCTCGGTGCGCTTGTCTGGTGAAGGCGCCGGCGACCAGCTTGCCCTCTCGGGCGGGGTGCACACCGCCTTCCTGTGGGGGGCGATCATCTCACTGGTCGCGATCATCGGCGCGTTCTTCGTGCCCAAGCCAGTCTCCGAATTCGGGCCGCCCGCCATGGAAGGCGCCCCGGCAAACCACTAAGCGCGGGCCGCGTTCCGTCGCATGTCAGGCTTCGCCGGTATCCCGGAACTCGTCGAGCCGGGCTCGTAGGCCGGGCCAGCTCGCCCCGAACGCCGGATGCAGCGACAACCCGTCCACGTCGTCGAGGGCAACCCAGGCTAACGCCTGACTCTCCGCATCGCCGATTACCGGAATAAATGCATCCGCCGCCTCGGCAACGACGGTGGTGTAGCGCCAGAACTCGAGGTCAAAGACCGAGGTGAACAGCACAGTCAGATTCTCGGCGAGCACCCCGGCTTCCTCGTTCGCTTCGCGCATCGCGCCTTCGACGGGCGACTCGTAGACCCTCAGGGCTCCCCCCGGGATCCCCCAGGTGTCACCGTGATGGCTCCAGGTCGAGCGCAACTGCAGCATCACGGCGCCGTCGCGATGCCAGGCCAGCAGGCCGGCAGCGCCGTAACGCCCCCAATGCCGCACGCCATCCGGCCCGAAAACCCACTCGTCACCCGGCTCGTGTGCGCGCCGGGGCAGGTTGTTGGGGGGATACTCCATCCCTCCAGTCTGCCCCAGACTGCGCGCCGAACCGACCGCTAGCGCTTTCGCTTCTCGCGCACTCACATATTCACGTTGATGGGGCTCCCCTCGAAGCCGAAAATCTCTCGCAGACGACGCGTAATGAATCTGCGGTACTGCGGATCGAGGAATCCGGTCGTGAACAACACGAAGGTCGGCGGGCGCGACGCCGCCTGGGTGCCGAACAGAATGCGCGGCTGTTTGCCACCGCGCAACGGGTGCGGATGCTCGGCGGTGAGCTCAGCCAGGAGCGCGTTGAACTTTCCGGTGGGGATGCGCGTGTCCCACGAGGCGAGCGCCAGCTCGAGAGCCGGAACCAACTTTTCGAGGTGACGGCCGGTCTTCGCCGAGATGTTCACGCGCGGAGCCCAGGTCACGTGCGAGAGATCCTGCTCGATCTCTTTTTCGAGGTAAATGCGTCGTTCGTCGTCGAGCAGATCCCACTTGTTGTAGGCCAGCACCAGGGCGCGGCCAGACTCGAGAACGAGGTCGATGATCTTGAGATCTTGCACGCTAATCGGTGCCGTGACATCGAGCACCACGACCGCGACTTCGGCCTTTTCGAGGGCCGCAGAGGTGCGCAGTGTCGCGTAGAAGTCGGCGCCCTGGGCGAGATTCACCCGGCGACGGATGCCCGCGGTGTCCACGAAGCGCCAGAACTTGCCGCCCAGCTCGACCTGCTCATCGACCGGATCGCGCGTGGTGCCGGCCATCTCGTTGACGACAACCCGCTCCTCCCCCGCCGTCTTGTTGAGCAGGCTCGACTTGCCGACATTGGGGCGCCCGAGGATGGCCACCCGACGCGGGCCGCCGACCTCTTCCTTGGCGACAGCCGAGATCTCGGGCAGGATCGTGAGCACTTCGTC
Organism: Salinibacterium sp.; assembly: GCA_025352485.1. GTDB lineage: Bacteria > Actinomycetota > Actinomycetes > Actinomycetales > Microbacteriaceae > Rhodoglobus. The sequence goes on along the minus strand of JANXTJ010000110.1, from coordinate 5,054 downwards.
GAGCAGGTCGGCAACGCCGCGGCCGTGCACGGCAGAGACCGGCCACGGCTGGCCGAGGCCGAGAGACCACAGCGCCGCGGCATCCGGCTCTTGGCGCACGTCGTCGACCTTGTTGGCGACCAGGATCACCGGTTTCTTGGTGGCCCGCAGCATGCGCACCACATGCTCGTCGGTGGAGGTGGCGCCAACCGTGGCATCCACCACAAACAGCACGGCATCGGCGAGCTCAATGGCGATCTCGGCCTGCGCCGCGACGGAGGCGTTGATGCCCTTCGCGTCCGGCTCCCAGCCGCCGGTGTCAACGATCGTGAACTTGCGGTCGGCCCACTCGCCCTTGTAGTTGACGCGGTCGCGCGTGACACCGGGGGTGTCTTCGACGACGGCCTCACGGCGGCCGATGATGCGGTTCACCAGCGCCGACTTGCCGACGTTGGGGCGACCCACGATCGCCAGCACCGGCAGTGCGGGCAGGTAAACAATCGCATCAGGGTCTTCGGTCGCGGTCTCGAGGATGTCGAAGTCGTCGGCGTTGAGGTCGTACTCGGCGAGGCCCTGGCGCAACGCGCTCGCGCGCAGGGCGGCCTCCTCGTCGCCGAGGTTGGTGATGCGCTCGACCAGCGCGGAATCGAGTTCGGGGAACTCGTCGTCGTTGTCGACGTTTGCCATGGAAAATCCTTAGTGTTGCGTGCCCGTTCGCACGAGACTCACGACAGCCTTCACGGTCTGCCCGAAGTCGAGTTCTGTGGAATCGAGGGTGATAACCCCCTCGGCGGCGTTCATGAAGTCGACAACCCGCGAATCCTGTGCGTCACGGGAGCTAAGCTCCCTCGCCGTCTTCTCGGCTGATGCTCCAGGGAGTTCTGCCGAACGCCTCGCCATTCTAGCTTCTTCGGAAGCGGTGAGCAGAATCCGCACCTCCGCATCGGGTGCGACGATCGTGGTGATGTCTCTGCCCTCGACGACAATGCCGTCTTTTTCTGAGCCTCGGATGACGCGGCGGAACAACTCGACCATAAAAGCTCGCACCTCGGGGATGCGCGCCACGGCGCTCACGACCGAGGTCACACGCGGCTCGCGGATGTCGTCGGTAACCGCCACCGAACCCACCCGCACGAAGTAGTCGTCGGGGTCGATGCCGATGCTCAGGTCGAAGGTGAGCAGTGATTGGATGACCGCGGTAGGCCCGTGGGCGTCGATGCCGTCCGCTAGGCAGCGCCAGGCCAGGGCGCGATAGGCCGCGCCAGTATCGAGATAGTTGTAGTGAAGCTCACGGGCGGTGGCGCGAGAGACGCTCGACTTTCCGCTGCCGGCCGGGCCGTCGATGGCGACGACGATCACGTTCTTCATGCTTGCTCTCCGGCAATTTTCCAGCCGCGCGCCTCGAGCTCGGCGGCAAGGGCCTGTTCCCGCTCGGGCAGCACGGCAATTTCGGCGAGGCCGAATTGGGCTCTCGGTGAATGTTCGAGCCTGAGGTCTTCGAGGTTGACGCCAGCTTCACCGATCTCGGTCAGGAGTCGCGCCAACTCCCCCGGCCTATCGTTGACAATCACGACGAGTTGGCTGAAGTTGTTCGACTGACCGTGCTTCCCCGGGATGCGGGCGACCCCAGCATTGCCCCCCGCCAGCAGTTCGGCCATCGCGCGGCGGGCACCTGGGGCATCCGGGGCGTCGAGGGCACCGATCATCGCGTCGAGGTCATCCCGATATTCGCGCAAAATCTGGGCGATTGGCGCGGCATTTGCGCTGAGAATTTGCACCCACAGTTCCGGGTTGCTGGCGGCGATCCGGGTGCTGTCGCGCAGGCCCTGGCCGGCGAGGCCCACCGCGGCCACCGGCGCATCGCCCAGCCGGCGAGCGAGCAGCGTGGCCACCACCTGCGGCACGTGCGAGACGAGCGCGACGCTGGCGTCGTGTTCGTTCGCGGCCATGCTTACCGGGATCGCCCCGAGGTCGATGACCAGGTCTTCCACGAGGCGCCGGCGCAGGGCATCGCCCTCACCGACCACCCAGGGCCGCCCGATGAAAATGTCGGCACGCGCAGAGATGGCTCCCCCACGCTCGCGCCCGGCCAGGGGATGCGATCCGATGTACCGTGCGATGTCGGCCCCCGCGACCTCGAGCTCGGCCCTGATGCCCGACTTCACGCTCGCGACATCCGTCACGGTAGCCAGCGGCCAGGCTTTCAATTCCGCCGCGATGACGTCTGCGGTCACATCCGGGGGCACCGCCACGATGACCAGTTCTGGCGCATCGCCAGGGGCTGCGGCCCGGCCCGCGCCGTAGTCGATGGCGAGTTGCAGGTGCGAGCGGGACGCATCGTGCAAAATCACGTCGACGCCGCGCGCGACCAGCGCGTGGCCGATACTGGCCCCGAGAAGCCCGGCACCGACGATGCGCACCGGCCCGCCGATCCTGCTGCCGGTCACTCGTCGTGCCCGCCGGCAGACACATCGGCGGCGGTGAAGGAGTCGGCAGCGGAGGCAGCCTCAGAGCCCGCGACATCATCGCTGGGCGGGGCCTCGCCGCGCGCGATGGTCAGCAGTGCGCCCAGTTCGGTTCTGGTTAGATCGCGGGTTCGCCCCACCGGCAGCGTGCCGAGGTGCAGCGGGCCGAACTGGCGGCGCACGAGGTCGATGACCGGGTGGCCGACGGCATCCATCATTCGACGCACGACGCGGTTGCGACCCGAATGTAGGGTCAGCTCGACGAGGGTTTCGGCACGGGAACCGCCAGGCATGGCGCGCGCCCGATCCGCGGCGATCGGGCCGTCATCGAGCTCGATGCCCTTGGTCAGTTTGGCAATCGTCTGCGGGGTAACCTGCCCGGACACCTTAGCGATGTAGGTCTTCGACACCCCGAATGACGGATGCGCGAGCACGTGAGCGAGGTCGCCGTCGTTGGTGAGCACCAGCAGGCCAGAGGTATTTGCGTCGAGGCGCCCCACGTTGAAGAGGCGCTCGTCGTAGTTAACTGTGAACTCGCGAAGGTCTGGCCGGCCGCCCTCGTCGGCCATCGAGCTGACCACGCCGACCGGCTTATTGAGCATGACGTAACGCTTGGTCGTGTCGGTCTGGATGGCCGTGCCGTCGACGGCGATCAGGTCATGGGGCAGCACGCGCCGACCCGGCTCCTCGACGATCTCGCCGTTCACAGACACCCGGCCCTGGGCGATCAAGTCTTCGCACACCCGGCGCGAGGCGACCCCGGCCGCCGCCATCACCTTTTGCAGGCGTTCGCCTTCCGGGTTCGCCTCTGGCGTCGCGCCGCCGGAGCCGAGGCCGCCGGTACCGCCGAAGTCACTATCGCTGGTCATCGAAGCCCTGTGCCCCATCCTCGAGAAGCGGCGAGATATGCGGCAGCTCCTCGATCGAGTTAATTCCAAGTTGAGTAAGCAGCAGATCGGCCGTGGCGTAGTGGATCGCTCCGGTCTCGCTGTCGGTAAAAGCTTCGGTGATCAGCCCGCGACCCAGCAGGGTGCGCACCACCGAATCCACATTCACCGCGCGGATCGAGGCAATCGCCCCGCGACTGATGGGTTGTTTGTATGCAATCACGGCGAGGGTCTCGAGCGCGGCCTGGCTGAGCCGGGTCGGGTTCTGCGTGAGCACGAAGTCGCGCACAACCTCGTCGTGTTCTGGACGCACGTAGACGCGCCAGCCGCCGCCCACCTCCCGCAGCTCGAAGCCGCGCCGGATGCCGCCGCCCACCCCGTCATAGTCGGCCGCAAGCACCTCGATCGCCTGCCGCACTGCAGCAACCGGCACACCGACTGCCGTCGCCAAAGACACCAGCCCCTGCGGCTCATCGGCCACCATGAGGATGGCCTCGAGGGCGCGCGGCACGTCGACCACAGCCAGTGAAGCTGCGTCCTCGGTGTCGGGTTCCGGGCTGCGAGGTTCCGCGGTGTCAGTGTCCATAGTCGGCTCCCAGATTGGCCAGGCTGTCTTCGGAGAAATGTTCGGCCGTCCAGCGCAAGGTGAGTTCGCCCAGCGGCTCGAGTTGCTCGAAGGCAATCGCCGCCCCACGATACAGCTCAAGCACGGCAAGAAAGCGCGCGATGATCACGCCCTTCACCTCTGCCCCGGCGATGAGCTGCCGAAAGGTCATCGGTTGCCCACCGCGCAGAAGCGCCACCACGTGTGCGGCCTGCTCTCTGATGCTCACCAGCGGCGCGTGCAGATGATCCAGCCCCACCACCGGTATTTCGTGCGGCGTCATTGCCACGGCGGCGAGCGCCGCGAAGTCTTCGGCGGTGAGAGTCCAGACCAGCTCTGGCGTCTGCTTACGGTACTTCTCTTCCAGACGGACCGAGCGAAAGTGACGAGTCGATTCGCGCTCGAGCCCTGCCGCGAACCAGATCGCCGCCTCCTTGAAGGCGCGGTACTGCAGCAGTCGAGCAAACAGCAGGTCTCTGGCCTCGAGCAGAGCGACATCCTCGGCGTCGACGAGCTCGCCCTGCGGTAGCAGCCCTGCCACCTTCAGGTCGAGCAGGGTCGCGGCTACGACGAGAAATTCGGTCGCCTGATCAAGCTCTTCGGTCGAATCCAGCCCGCGCAAATAGGAGATGAACTCGTCCGTGATCCGCGACAGCGACACCTCGGTGATATCCATCTCATGCTTGGCGATGAGGGTAAGCAGGAGGTCGAATGGGCCGTTGAAATTGCTCAGCGATACGGAGAAGCCGGTGGCCTCTTGGGGCACTGCGTCGACCGCTGCGCCGCTAGGCGACTGCGCCACGGGCGATCAGTTCCCTCGCGAGCTGGCGGTACGCCTCGGCTGCGGAGTGATCCGGGGCAAAACTGGTGATCGGTGCACCGGCCACACTGGCATCCGGAAACTTCACGGTTCGACCGATGACCGTCTCCAACACCTTGTCACCGAAGGTCTCGACTACCCGCTCGAGCACTTCGCGCGAGTGCAGGGTGCGCGAGTCATACATGGTGGCGAGGATGCCATCGAGCTCGATCGCCGGATTCAAGCGGTCGCTGGAATTGCGGCCGTTGCAGGCGGGCTGGTTCTACGGGATTTACGCCGTCTGCGTCGTGGGCGGCGAG
>JANXTJ010000102.1 GCA_025352485.1 Salinibacterium sp. | reverse complement strand
GGTCGCCGTCAAGGCTCCGGGCTTCGGAGACCGTCGCAAGGCCCAGCTGCAGGACATCGCGATCCTGACCGGCGGCCAGGTCATCAGCGAGGAGGTCGGACTCAAGCTCGAGAACGCCACCCTCGACCTGCTCGGACAGGCCCGCAAGGTCATCGTCACCAAGGACGAGACCACGATCATCGAGGGCGCGGGTGAGGCCTCGGCCATCGCCGGTCGCGTCAAGCAGATCCGTGCCGAGATCGAGAACACCGATAGCGACTACGACCGCGAGAAGCTTCAGGAGCGTCTGGCCAAGCTCGCGGGTGGCGTCGCCGTCATCAAGGCGGGCGCAGCGACAGAGGTCGAGCTCAAGGAGCGTAAGCACCGCATCGAGGATGCAGTGCGTAACGCCAAGGCAGCAGTCGAAGAGGGCATCGTCGCCGGTGGTGGCGTGGCACTCATTCAGGCCGGCAAGATCGCGTTCGAGTCGGAGGCCGTCAAGGCTCTGACCGGTGATGAGGCAACGGGCGCGAACATCGTGCGCGTGGCCATCGATGCACCGCTCAAGCAGATCGCGCTCAACGCGGGCCTCGAGCCCGGCGTCGTCGCCGACAAGGTGCGCAACCTGCCCTCGGGTCAGGGCCTGAACGCCGCGACCGGTGAGTACGTCGACATGCTGGCTGCCGGAATCAATGACCCGGTGAAGGTAACGCGTTCCGCACTGCTGAACGCCGCGTCGATCGCCGGACTGTTCCTCACGACTGAAGCGGTTGTGGCTGACAAGCCGGAGAAGGCCAGCGCCGCGATGGGTGACCCGTCGGGTGGCATGGACTTCTAGTCAGTATCGACTTCTCGTTAGGTTCTAACAGAAAGGGCGGCCCCATTGGGGTCGCCCTTTCTGCGTTAGCGTCTGGGTACGGCGAGGGATGCCGCCGCTTTAGCGGGTGAAGAGCCGTGCGTTCGCCGACTCGATTTCCGCGTACTGCTGGCCGGCCTGGCTGAGCGCCTGGTTAATGGCGGCCAGATTCTCTTCGACGCGTTGCTGGGTGATTCGCCAGTCGGCGACTACACCGCCGAACGCCGTGGCCGCCTGGCCCGTCCACGAGCCCTGAAGGTTTGTGAGCTGCCCGTGCAGGCTCGCTACTTCCGACTGGATGCGGCCGATCGATGTGCGGACGGCACCCGTGGCGCTGAGGACGGCTTCACTGTCTACCTGGTAACGAGTCATGGGGGAGAAGGTAGGCCCGCCCATGGCCCGCGCGGAACGTTCAGACGGCAGCGGTGAAAGGCGCGGCGGCCGGTGCGGTTGGGGGCGAGGGGATCAGGGGTAGGGCGATGCGGAAGGTGGCACCGCCGGCCGGGGTCTCCACCACCTCGACATCGCCGTGATGGGCCGCAACGATCGCGGCGACGATCGCCAGTCCGAGCCCGCTGCCGCCGGTTGCGCGCTGGCGCGAGCTATCGGCCCGCCAGAAGCGCTGGAAGATCTTGCCGCGAATCTGGGGCGGGATGCCCTCGCCATGGTCAATCACACTGAGCAGCGCCATGCCGCGGGCCTGATCGACGCCGACGCCGATTTCGATGGGGGACCCGTCCGGCGTAAAGCGCAGCGCGTTGCCGATGATGTTGGCGAGCACCTGCCGAATCTTGTTCTCCTCGGCAAGCACGATCGCCCCCACGTTTGCGGCCGGCGGCTCCGAGATCGTGACGGTCTCGCCGGCGGCGATGTTGGCACGCGCGCGCCGCGCCACCAGGCGCGCGAGGGTCGCACCCGCAAAGGCTATCGGGCCGGTCGCGAGGGAGGCCGATCGCGCCGAGGCGTGAGTATCAGGCAGGGCAATGGGCAGCGTCTCGGTCGGAACGTCCTGCGGGTCGGTGCCCACGACCGTGACCACCCGCCCCGGCGCCGACGCCATGGTGTCTAGCGCGGCATCCCGAGCCAGCGGAAGCAGGTCGACTCGCACGAGTTGCAGCGGCTTGGCCTCGTCGATGCGAGCCAGCTCGAGAAGATCCTCGACGAGTTCGCCCATCCGGATCGCCTCCTTCTCGATGCGCTCCATCGCCTGCGCGACATCCTCTGGCTTGGTCAGTGCGCCCATTCGGTAGAGCTCGGCGTAGCCACGCACAGAGACCAGGGGCGTGCGCAGCTCGTGGCTCGCGTCACCGACGAAGCGGCGCATCTGATCGATGGTCTTCGCGCGGTCGGAGAAGGCGCGATCGATCCTGCCGAGCATGGCGTTCAACGAGCGGTTGAGCCGCCCTACTTCGGTGTTCGGGGTGGCGCCGCTGAGGCGCTGGTTGAAGTCGCCGTCGGCGAAGCGTGCCGCGGTCTCCTCGACCTGGCGTAGCGGTGCGAAGGTGGTGGTGACAAGCAGTCGCGTGAGGGCCCCGCCGAGGATGACGACGGTCAGCCCGAAGAACAGGAACGTTCCCGAGTAGCGGGCCACGATCCCGTTGGTGTTCTTGAGGCTGAGCCCCACGACGAGGGTGGCCTGTTTGCCGCCGTCCACGGCACCCGTCGGAATGGCGATGACGCGCCAGTCGGCGGTGTTCGACGCGTTGGAGAGGGTCAGCTGCGGCGGAAGGCTTCGCAGGTTACTGAGAGTGAGGCTGGCCACCACCGGCCGCAGCGCGCGCTGGCCCTGGGTGAGGTTGTCGCCGATCAGGTTGCCATCGGAGTCGACCGCGGCGATGTAGTACGGGTTCAACCCGGAAGCGGTTTCCTGATTGAAGCTGTTGGTGGCGTCGAGGTCTAGCGGATTCGGAAACTGTTTCACGACATCCAGAATCTGACTGTCGACCTCGTCGATCAGGTAGCTGCGCAGCACTGCCATCGTGCCGAGCCCGGCGATGAGCAGGCCCGCGGTGAGCAGCAGCACCGTGACCCCGGTGATTTTTGTGCGCAGTGATACCCGGTTCCACCACTCGGCGAGCTGTTCGTGCATCAGGTAGCCGAGTTTAGCCGCGAAGGCTAGGCCCGGGCTGCCTTGAGCATGTAGCCGAAACCGCGCTTGGTCTGGATGACGGGCTCGTCGGAGAACTGGTCGAGCTTGCGCCGCAGGTAGGAGATATAGCTCTCGACGATGCCGGCGTCGCCGTTGAAGTCGTACTCCCAGACATGGTCGAGAATCTGTGCCTTAGACAGCACCCGGTTGGGGTTGAGCATGAGGTAACGCAGCAGCTTGAACTCGGTGGGGCTGAGCTCGACCTGCTCGCTGCCGATGGTGACCTCGTGGGTGTCCTGATCCATCGTGAGCTCGCCAGCGCGAATGATGGCTTCCTCGTCGTCTTGCATGGTGCGGCGCAGGATCGCCTTGATGCGGGCGACAATCTCGTCGAGACTGAACGGCTTGGTGACGTAGTCGTCGCCACCGACCGTGAGACCGGTGATCTTGTCCTCGGTGTCGTCTTTCGCGGTGAGGAAGAGGATGGGGGCGGTGTAGCCGGATGCTCGCAGCCGCTTGGTCACGCCGAAGCCGTTCATGTCGGGCAGCATGACGTCGAGGATGATCAAATCCGGCTCCTCCTCGAGCACGGCGGAGATCGCTTGGGCGCCGTTGCCGACCGCCCGGACGGCAAACCCGGCGAAGCGCAGGGAGGTCGTCAGCAGGTCGCGAATATTCGGTTCGTCATCGACAATGAGTATCTTCGGTCCGTCAGCCATGGAAGAAAGTATCTGCGTGTTAGCTGAAAGTTATCTGGGAGTACCGGATACGGCATACGGTGGAAGGATGCTTCGCATCGGACAGCGTGAGTTTGACTTCCAGCGGGAGGTCGCCGTGATGGCGGTCATCAACCGCACCCCCGACTCGTTTTACGACCGCGGCGTAACCTTCGCGCTCGACAGCGCCATCGCCGCGGCCCTTCGTGCGGCCGATGACGGGGCCGATTGGGTCGACGTCGGCGGGGTGCCATTCGGGCGTGGGCCAGCCGTGAGCGTGCGGGAGGAGATCGCGCGGGTTGTTCCGGTGGTGGCAGGGGTTGCCGCGGCATCCGGCATCGTCATTTCGGTCGACACCAATAACGCCGAGGTCGCCGCCGCCGCGATCGACGCGGGAGCCTCGGTGATCAACGACACGAGCGGGCTCGGGGATGCCGCGATGGCAGCCGTCATCGCCGGCAGTGCCGCGCACCTCGTCATCACTCACAGCGTCGGACCGCCCCGCGCCGAGAAGCCCCCAGCCCACTACGCCGACGTCGTTGCAGAGGTCACCGCGTTTCTGCGCGACCGGGTGGCACGTGCCCTCGATGCGGGCGTACCCGCCGACCGAATCATCCTCGACCCCGGCCACGACCTCGATAAGAACACGCTGCATTCCCTCGATTTGACCCGACGTTTTGACGAGATTGCCGCCCTCGGCTTCCCGACGCTTGCTGCCGTCTCCAACAAAGATTTCATCGGCGAGAGCATCGATCGCGAGCAGGGCCGGCGCCTCGAGGGGTCGCTGGCGGCGATGGTGGTCTGCATTCTGAAAGGGGCGCGGATAGTAAGGATGCACGACATTGCCGCCTCTGTCGCTGCGGTACGAATGACGGAGGCGATTCTCGGATTCCGCGCCCCGGCCCGACTGGTGCACAACACGCATCCGACCCAGAACGTATGACCGCACGCATCGATAGGGTCTGGCCGGAGCCGACCGAAAATCTCACCGACGAGGCGATCATCGAGTCGCTCGCCGTTTCGAGGCCCACCGTGCGGGTGAATTTCGTGTCGAGCGTCGACGGCTCGGCGACCCACGAGGGCAGGTCCGGCGGGCTGTCCGGCCCCGCCGACAAGCGGCACTTCGAACTTCTGCGTCGCGTCTGTGACGTGGTGCTGGTCGGCGCGGGCACGGTACGCGAAGAGCGCTACGGCCCGATGCGGGTCAGAGATGCCTCGGCACGTTGGCGCGTCGCGCACGGGATGCCGCCGCATCCGGTCTTCGCGATCGTGACGGGTGACCTCGACCTCGACCCGTCCTCGCCAATCTTCAGCGCGGCACCGGTGCGCCCGATCATTATCACGTCGGCGCAGGCGTCGGCATCGGCCGCTGTGGAGTCGTTCGAGCGGGTCGCGGATGTCATCGCGGTCGGCGAGGGACGGGTCGACCTGGTCGAGGCGCTGGCCGCGATTCACGCCGCCGGTCACTCGCAGGTGCTCTGCGAGGGCGGCCCCACCCTTTTCGGCTCGTTTCTGGCCGCCGATCTCATCGACGAACTGTGCATCACGATTGCGCCGACGCTGGAGGCGGGCGACGGTCCGCGGATCTCTCACGGCGGCGTGCCCGCCGCACGCGACATGAGGCTGGGCCACATCCTGCGCAGCGGCGATGAGCTGCTGCTGCGCTATCTGCGCGGCTAGCCCGCCGCGCCAGCACCGGTCGCCCCGACC
>JANXTJ010000097.1 GCA_025352485.1 Salinibacterium sp. | reverse complement strand
CCGCCGGCGGTGAAAATGCCGAGGCCGATCAGTCCGCTGAAGAGGAACACGTAGTTGATCGTCGCGATGAAGGCCTCCGGTGCCAGCTTGCGGGCCTGGAGGTCGAACACCAGCGGCGGGCCACTGGTCGAGATCGAGGTGTTCAGCACGCCGCTGGTGAAGCCGAGCACCCAGTCCATCCGCGGTCCGAGATGGGCAAGGTCCACACCGCGGGCCAGTGCTGCGACCGCCACGATCACGCCGATGCCGAGCGCGATCCGCAGGGCCCGGTCGCTGACGAGCTCGTAGATCAGATACCCGAACGGCAGTCCGAGCACCGTGGCGATCAGCAGCCGGTTGGCGAGACGACGGTTGCGAACTCGGCGGTACAGGTATGTCTGGGTACCGTTGGCGAGGACGGCGACGATGGACGAGACGATGACCGCGTCGTGGAGATCGATCGCAAGGCTCATCAGCGGGACCGACATCAACCCGAAACCGAAACCGGCGACGGCGGTGACCATCGCCGAGAAGCAGACCACCGCTGCCACCACGACGAACTGGGCCGTGGTGAAGTTGGCTGCGATCAACGAACGCCCCAGCTGAACCGGTGGGTGTGAATCCGGAAGTAGGGGAAGGCCTGGACCTCGCGGACGCCGGGGATGGTGCGGACGTCGTTGTTGAGCACGTTGAACAGCTCGTCGTTCGACTCGCAGAGCACCTCGGCGAGCACGTCGTACCCGCCGGCGGACAGCACGGCATAGATCACTGCCGGCAACGCGCCGACCGCGTCGGCCACCGACTGGGCATCGCGCTCGACGGTGATGCAGAACATGGCCATCGCGGTGTAGCCAAGGGCGAGTGGATCGGTGACCGCGACGATCTGCAGGACCCCGGAATCGGTGAGGCGCTGCACCCGCTGACGGGTTGCTGCGGGCGACAGCCCGACCACGGGAGCGAGGTCGGCGTAGCTCATCCGTCCGTCGCGCTGCAGCTCGCCGATGATCCGCTTGTCGATCGCGTCGAGGGTCACGGCGGCCTACCCTACGAGGGCAGTGACCGCAGAACGAAACACCTCGGTGTGCCGGTCGACGTCGGCAATCGAGTGGTGTGGCGACAGCAGCGCCATGTTGTGGAACGGCGTCAGCAGAATGCCCCGGTTGAGGGCGTGCAGGTGCAGGTACTGCTGCAGCTCGAAGTCGTCTGCCGCCGCGGCTTCTGCACCGTCTCGCGGCGCCTCTGGTCGGAAGCTATATTCGGCCCGCGCGCCCAACTGGGTGACCTGCCACGGCACGTCGAACTCGTCGATCGCGGCCTGCACCCCGGCGGTCCACCGGCTCGAGAGCTCAATCATGCCGACGAAAGCTTCCGCGGTAAGCACCTCGGCGAGCGTCGCTCTGACGCCGGCGAGCGAGACCGCGTTGCCGGCGAGCGTGCCACCCACTCCCCCGACGTCAATGTCTTCCAGCTCCAGCGACTCCCGCACCGCGGCCGCGAACGCCGCAGTCATGCCGTAGGCACCGGCCGGGATGCCCCCGCCGATGCTCTTGCCGAGCACCACAGCGTCTGGGTGCAGGTCGAGCGTCTCGACCATGCCGCCAGGGCCGGCGCTGAAGGTGTGCGTTTCGTCGATGATCAGCAGGGTGCCGTATTTGGTACACAGCTCACGCACGGCCTCGTGATAGCCCGGGTCCGGCAGCACGATCCCGATATTGGTCAGGGCGGGCTCGATGAGGATCGCCGCGATATCCCGACCGGCGAGCGCCGATTCGAGACCAGCAATGTCGTTGAACTGCGCGACGGCTGTCGTCTGCTTCAACGGCACCGGCGGGCCGATGTTACCGCGGCGGCTGACCACCTCACCGGCCTCGTCGAGGGTGGCATAGGCCTCATCGACGGTGCCGTGATAGCTGTAGTCGTGCACCAGAATCCGCGGCCTGCCGGTGACCTGACGCGCGTAGCGGATGAGACTGCGATTCGCGTCGGTCGCGGAGAGCGCGAACTGCCACGATGGCACCCGGAAACGTGCGGCCAGAAGCTCGGCTGCGGCCGCCGCATCCGGGGTAGGAAGCATGAAGGTCGACCCACGCGCCAGCTGGGCGGTAATCGCACGCACCGAGGCTTCGGGCGCGTGCCCACACATGGCGCCCGTGTCGCCGAGGCAGAGGTCAACGTGATCAATGCCATCCACACACTCGAAGTGCGCACCGGATGCCGCGGCCACATACACCGGCCATGGCCCCGGCCACTTCGACATCCACAGCATCGGAACGCCATCGGGCATGTGCAGGGCAGCACGCTCCCACTGTTCACCCGAGCGCGGGCGCTGTGCCCGGAAAACGTCGAGCTCGGCCTCCCACAGCGTTGCCAGCTTCGCCCTATCGGCATATTTGTCAGGAGTTACCATCGCGAGCCTTCCCATCCTGAACCGCGTCGTGACGGGAATCTCGCGTCTCCTGATCCTGACACATCGAGGCGGCGCCCCGACAGTCTCGATGGGCAAAAGGTGCACTTTGTCGCAAGATATTTACGAAATCCGTTGTTAGACGCCCATAATTTGTGCGGAATCCATGGTCTGGCGACGCTACGCTGATTGCTATGAAGGTAGCCGTCCCCAGAGAAATCAAGAACAACGAGTTCCGCGTCGCGATCACCCCCGCTGGGGTGCACGATCTTGTCACGCACGGACACGAGGTGCTCATCGAAACCGGAGCGGGTCTCGGCTCCTCGATTGGGGACGATGCCTACGTTGCCGCGGGCGCCTCGATCGCCCCCGATGCCGCGAGCACGTGGAGCGCCGCCGAACTTCTGCTGAAGGTCAAAGAACCCGTCGCCAGCGAGTACGGCTACTTCAGGGATGACCTGCTGCTCTTCACCTATCTGCACCTCGCTGCGGAGCCCGAACTGACCGCAGCGCTGCTCGCCGCCTCCGTCACGGCCATCGCCTATGAGACCGTGCAGTTGCCGTCGCGCGCGCTTCCCTTGCTGGCCCCGATGAGCGAGGTGGCCGGCCGGCTGGCCCCCATCGTCGGCGCGAATGCCATGCTCAAACCGAATGGCGGGCCGGGCCTACTCGTTCCCGGCGTTCCCGGAACGCATCCCGCGAAGATTGTCGTGCTCGGCGGCGGCGTTGCCGGCACGAGCGCCGTTTCGGTTGCGGTCGGGCTCGGTGCCGACGTGACCGTACTCGACACGAACCTTCAACGGCTTCGCGAACTCGACGCGCTCTACGCGGGTCGCGTTAAGACGATCGCCTCCAACAGCTTCGAGATCGAACGTGCCGTTCTCACCGCCGACATGGTCATCGGCTCTGTGCTGGTGCCCGGCGCGAAGGCCCCCAAGCTCGTCAGCAACGACCTCGTCTCCCGCATGAAACCGGGCAGCGTACTCGTGGACATCGCCGTCGACCAGGGCGGATGCTTCGCCGACACCAGGGCGACCACTCATGCCGACCCCACATTCACGGTGCACGGCTCGCTCTTCTACTGCGTCGCGAATATGCCGGGTGCTGTGCCGAACACCTCGACCTATGCACTTACTAACGCGACCATGCCCTACGTTCGCGCCATCACCAACCTCGGTTGGAAGGCAGCGCTGCGGGCCGACGCGGCCCTAGCCCTCGGGCTCAACACCTTCGGCGGCGCCGTCGTGAACGAGCCGGTCGCCAGCGCGCACGGGATGACGCACCTAGCCCTCGCGGACGCGCTGGCCTAGCCACGCGCTGCGCTGGCGCTGGCGCTGGGCGAGCCGCACGTGATCGGAAGTCGAACGCGCACGGCTGTTCCATCCGGTTCGAGCCGCCAGGCAACATCGGGTTCGAGGATCGGTGGCGGCAGCTCGCGCGATCGCGTGAGCTGCCGGTATTCGGCGACGCTGCAGCCGTCGAACAGGATGTCCGCGACGGGGCGAAAGGCCGCCAAGGCCCCCCAGCGTGACTGCCATTCGTCCACGTCGCCGAGCACGATCGGCCGGCCAGGCGCGGTCGCGAGAGCTGTGACATCCGGGCCCGCTGAGCTCAGTTCGATGACAGGGCCGAGCCGAGCGGCGAGCAGCTGGGGCCGAGTGCTGACAATGGCGAGGGCGCGATGCCCGTCGGCCTGCACCCGTGCCGATTGATCGGCCGGCCTGGCCGGAGCGCCACTGGCCACCTGCACGCGTCGACCCTGCCAGCTTCCCCCGCCCGGCAGCATGCCAGCGACATAGTGCGCCCCGTCGGCACCGGCGAGCACGAAATCTTGGCGTGAGGCGTGCGCGAGCATGAGCCGAGCCGACGCCAAACCCGCCACGCTCTGGGCCGGAGACGTGAGGCGTTGCGCGGCGAGGGCAACTCTGATGCCGCGAGCGGGCCCATCGCGCAAGAGGGCAACCAAGCGCTCGATGAAGACCATCAGGTGGTCGCCGGGAACACGGGACAGCAACGAGTCGAGATCATCGATCAGCACGAGCCGCTGAGCGAGGCCTTCGAGATCGGCCAGCACGTCCCACGCGGCATCGACCGCGGTCGGCAACCAGGTGACTGCCTCCGCGACGGCGAGCGTCTCCAACACTGTCGACTTGCCACTACCGGGTGCCCCGAGCACGAGGAGGTGCCCGTCGCGTTGTGGCTGCCAGCCGATCACGGCAATGCGTTGCTCGTCGGGAATGTCGACCAGCCCGAACGCCGAGCCACTGTCTGGCGGGGCGAGGGTAGCCAGCGGCACCGTCGTCGGCAGCGGCTCGCGCCACGGCCGGCGGATCGGGTCTGCCCCCGCCCAGCGCGCTGCGGCGCCAGCGATATCGGCAGGCCGGGCCATGGCGAACTGGACCAGTTGGGCCGGGCCGGCACCCAGAGACAGGATGCCGCGGCCGCGCGCCGAGGCCGGAATCGAGGCCGCATCATCCGTGCCCACCACGGCCGAACTGTCAGCGCGGTTATTGACCCGAAGCGACACCCGCAGGTCGGCATTGGCCAGCACTGAATCGCGGACAGCCCCGGCGGGCCGCTGCGTGCAGAGCACGAGATGCACCCCCAGCGAACGACCGCGCGCGGAAATGTCCGCGAACAGCGCGTGCAGGTCGGGATGATCCACGAGCATTGCAGCAAATTCGTCGACGACGATGACGAGCCTCGCCAGGCCAACTGCTTCGTCGATGCTTCGAGCGCCGGCCGCCGCCAACCAACGCTCGCGAAAACGCAGTTCCGCGCGCAGGCTGGCCAGCGCCCTGGCAGCCTGCTGCTCGTCGAGGTCGGTGATGATGCCAGCGGTGTGGGGCAGCACGGTCAGCGGGGCAAAGGCAGAGCCGCCCTTGAAGTCGACGAGCAAAAAATTGACGACATCGGGCGAATGCGCAAATGCCATCGCGACAATCCACGACACGAGCAACTCGCTCTTGCCGCTGCCGGTCGTGCCCCCGATAACGGCGTGCGGGCCGTGCGCGACCAGATCGACAACGACAGGCCCAGACGCATCGACGGCGATGGTGCAGGCCAGCGCAGAGTCGTGCTCGCCCAGCAACGGGCCCAGCATTGTGCTTTCGGGGACCATCGACTCTGGGCCGACGACACCCTCGCGCTCGGCCTCTGCCGCGGCAAGCCGCGCCCAACCCACCGCCTCGTCAAGTGACACCGCCTCGACGCGCACCATTCGCCGCAGTGTGCGGTCAGGGTGCTGCACGATTGCCGAACCGGCCTCGCCGCCCACCCGCAGCACGATTCCGCAGGAACCCGGGAGCTCTGCCTCGGTGGCGGCCACCGCCACCATCACGGTCGATCCGCGCTGCCCGAGCTCCCCGAACTGCGCGAAGATACCGGGGCGCGGGCGGCTTGAGCCCACCGGGGCCGGGGTCGCGCCGTGCGGGAGCAGCGACATCCACTGCGCCTCTGCCCCCACCAGCCAGTGCTCTGCCGGGGAGAGCGCCCAGGCGAGTTGCAGGGTGACGGCGCGCGCGACGGCCGCGGCGAAAGGGGCTGAACCGCACACCCCGATGCCCAGCCGGGCATCGACACAGACGGGGGCGAACTCGAGCACCGCCGCGCTGGCCACCAACTCGTCGAGGGCCGCCAGCACCGCGGGCGGGTCGGCGGGTTGGCGCGCACCACGGTCGAATTCGACGGAACTGGGCACCGGCCCTGTACCCACGCTGGCCAAGACCGCCACACCACACGATGCCCGCCAGCGATACGGATCAGCCCCGGCGCGCGCGATAATCGCGCGCGCACTGGGGGTGCGCTCGTGGGCGGCTAGCCGCTCCTGGCCATGGTTGCGCTGGACCTCGTCGCGGGCGTCACGACAATCACGCTCGAAGCGGGCGAACTCTCGCCGACGGGCGCGACGCGACCCGATCCGCGAATCGACGAGGCTGGCAATGGCCGTGACCGGCCCCAGAGCCGCGAACATCAGGGCGAACGGCGATCCCGTCACGAGCCACATCAGTACAGCGGCCACCATCGGGGCAATGGTCGCCACCACAGGAAAGCGGAACGGCGGCCGGGGTTCCGGCGCGCGCGGCGCGGCGATGCGCGTTGTTACGGTCGGTAGCACGGGGCGATTCAACTCGCCGGCGGGGTGGTGTCGGCGCACCGCGGCGAATCGGTGGGGTTGTGGCGTGGGCCACGGCGGTGAGCGAGCGGTCAGAGCACCGCGCCAGGGCACCGGGTCAGCTGACGATGAAAAACTGCTCTCCGATGTCGACCCGCGTGCCGCGCACGACGCGATAGCGCTTACCTGCGTCACCCCGGCGGGCCGGGCGCTCCGGCTCGCGCAGCACCGTGCCGTTCGCGGAAAAGCGATCGTTCACCCAAAACGCTCCGGCATCCTGCCCAAATTCCAGGTGGGTCTTCGATACCGATTTGCCCGGGTCAACGATCGACACAAGCGAATCAAAGTACTCCCCGGGCTCGGCGATGGGGTTGCGGCCGATGAGCCCGGTGCCGTTCACGCTCACCGATTCCCCCGTGCTGAACTGCAGCACGAATCGCTGCCCACTGCCGCCCCGTTCGACGATGCGCGTGGCCCCGCTGTCGAGTTCGTCGTCGTAGTCCGATCTCAATGGCGACGCGGCGGGTTCGGGGATGGGGTCGAGATGGGCGACGGGGTCGGGGTCGGACTCGGGGTCGGGGTCGGGAACCGGTTCGGCGGCGAGCTCGGCCGCCAGTGGCTGACTCATGAGGGCTGGGTCGTAGGCCGCGGTGTCATGAGGGCGAACCGGCGCAACGACTACGGCATCGCGTACGAAGCCGCACTCTCCGCAAAAGATGTCGGACTCGGCGAGGGCGGCCCCACACTGCGCGCAGGCCACGACGTCTCCCCGGGCGACCACGATCTCCTCGACGATCGGAGGCTCCACCGACGCCACGGCCGACGGCACGAGGGGCGGCGCAGTCGACGGCACGAGGGGAGGTTCCGCGGGCGGCGCGACGAGCCGCTCGATGAGCGCACGCGACGAAGTTGCTGCCAGACTCACTCCCGGCTGCATTCGCGCCTTTCGGGCCGCCACGGGACGCCCACATTCGCCACAGAACATCGCCCCCGCAGGAAGATCGGTGCCGCAGTATGAGCAAATCACGGAGCGTTCCTCCTGTCGCGAAACAGCGTCCTGACACTATAGCCACCGAGTGAACGCAGCGAGATGCGCACTCTAATTCGCTGCCAGCGGGTCAGCCCTTCATCGAGTAGCGCCTCGAGCTCGTCAACGGCGCGCCATACGCTCTGGGCGTCGATGACATCGGGATTCCCCGGGGCGAACACCGCCCGGTCGGCCACAGCGGCCAATACCAGCGACTGCTGACCGCCGGCAATCGCTGCCACTTCGCTGCGGGTGGCGGATGCCGCAGGGCTGAGCCCGTGGTCGACAACGGAGTCCGCGAACTCCTGCCAGCCCCCGCTGATTCGGTCGATCAGCTGCGGGGCGCTGCGGCGCAGCCGACGGCGGCGCAGCTTGGCGGCAACGATGACGATAAACGGGGCGAGCACGACGGCGACG
>JANXTJ010000087.1 GCA_025352485.1 Salinibacterium sp. | reverse complement strand
TCGCGCGCGCGCCGACATCCGAAACTCCTGCGGGGGGCGCATCGCAAACTGCTCGAGCATTTGCTCGGTGGGCCAGTGGGTCGCCTGCCAGCGATCAGACCACCGACGACCCTGCGAACGACCCGGGAAGTGCATGATCTGATGCTAGGCCCGCGATTGCCCCTCGGCGTCGGCCCACGGGGGTGCAGCCGGATACTCCCCCGGGAGTATGACTACCCGCGCCTAGCAGCCCCGCGCGGACCAGCAATTGCCAGCGGCACGAAAAAGGCCCAGACCGTGGAGGGTCTGGGCCTTAGCTCCCCGACATGGACTCGAACCATGAACCTACGCATTAACAGTGCGTTGCTCTGCCAATTGAGCTATCGAGGAATGCTGAACAGCGTTGTTACTTTACCAAAGACTGCGGGTCTGCAAAATCAGCCCACCGGATCGGCGAGCTGGCTGGGCTTCAGGTGGTCAAGTGAGCGAGCGAGGCCAGCCACATATGGATGCCGCGGGTCGGCGAGAACCTCGTCGACATCCCCGATACCGACGATGATGCCGCGGTGCATGATCGCCACCCGATCGCTGACGCGGTGCACCTCACCGAGGTCGGCGGTCACGATCAGTGCCGAAAATGAGTGTTCGAGTTGCATCGACACGATGATGTCAAGGATCGCCGAGCGCACCGTGACGTCGATCCCGGCCGTGGGGTCATCCGCGATCAGCAACCGGGGCTGCAGAATCATGGCGCGGGCGATCGCCACTCGCTGCCGCTGGCCCTTGCTGAGCTCGTGCGGGTACTTATTCATCGTTCCCAGCGGAAGCCGCACGGCGTCGATGAGGGTGGCCACGGCCTGCCCCGCCTCGTCCTGGTCGAAGTGGCGATCGCGCGAGAAGATCGGCTCCGCCACGTTTTCGCCGACGGTCAAGCGCGGTTCAAGGCGGTCGCCCGCCTCCTGCGGGAGGTAACCCACATACAGCCCGAGCCGCCCGCGACCTCGATGCGAGATGCCGCGCACGCCGGTGCCCAGCACGGTGAGCGAGCCGCCGGTGACCGACGGTGACGTCTCATCGGGCAGTTCGGCCCGCAGGGCGATCGCCTTCGCGAGCGTGCTCTTGCCCGAGCCGGTTTCGCCCACGACGGCGAGGATCTCGCCGGCAGCGATGTCAAAACTCACGCCGTTCACCGCGATCGATCTGGTCTGGGGGTTGTCGGAACGGTAGCGCAGCGAGAGGTCGCGCACGCTGACGGCCGGACCGGTCACGGTCTGGCCGGTCACGGTCTGGCCGGTCACGCGTGGCCCAGTCAACGCCGATGCGTCAGTCATTGAACCTCAGGGCGCGCAGTTCTTCGCGGCGCACGGCCTGCTCTTTCGGGTCCGGAACGGGCAACGATGCCAATAGCCGCTGGGTATACGGATGCTGGGGCGCACCAAGCACCTGCGCGCCGGTGCCCTCCTCGACGAGTCGCCCCTGCCAGAGCACCGCAATGCGGTCGGAGAGGATGTCGACGACCGCGAGGTCGTGGCTGATAAACAGGGCGGCGAAACCCAGTTCCTTCTGCAACTCGGCGAACAGCTCGAGCACCCGCGCCTGCACGGAAACGTCGAGCGCACTGGTCGGTTCGTCGGCGATGAGCAGGCTCGGTGACAGGGCGAGCGCCCGGGCCAGGCTGGCGCGTTGGCGCTGTCCGCCGCTCAGTTCGTGCGGATACCGGTCGCCGTACGCGCGAGGAAGCTGCACGGCCTCGAGCAGCTCGTCGACGCGCGGGCGCGCGGCGCCGGCATTTCGTGCCCTACCGTGCACGATGAGCGGCTCTGCCACGCACTCCGCGATGGTCAGCAGCGGATTGAAGCTGGAGGCCGGATCCTGGAAGACAAAGCCGATATCGCTGCGTACCGGCTTGAATGCGCGCTCCCTGATGCCGAGCATTTCATGGCCGAGCACCTGCAGCGAGCCGCCGGTGATCCTCGTCAGGCCGCCGATCGCCCTGCCGATAGTGGTCTTGCCCGAGCCGCTCTCGCCGACGAGGCCGAGCACCTCACCCGGCGAGATGCTGAAGCTCACCGAGTCAACGGCGCGGAAACCGCCGCGACCGAACCGCCCCGGGTACTCGATAACGAGATCCTTGGCCACCACGACGGGCGCCGCCACGTTTGTGGTGCCGGCAGCCTTGCGCTCGGCGACGCGGGCCGCGGCACGAGCCTCACCAGTGCCGATGCGCGGCACGGCCGCAAGTAACTTTTGCGTGTAAGGATGCTGCGGGTTAGAGAACAGCGCCTGTGCGGGGGCCTCCTCGACCACTTTGCCGTCGAACATGACCGCGACCCGATCGGCGAGATCGGCCACCACGCCCA
>JANXTJ010000041.1 GCA_025352485.1 Salinibacterium sp. | reverse complement strand
TTCGCGATCATCGGTGAAGAGCTGGGTGTGATTGGCGCTGTCGTGGTTCTGGCCCTCTTCATCGTGCTCGCCATCGCCTTTGTGCGCGTCATCCGTTCCACTCGCGACAGCTTTGTGCGCGTCGCAACCGCCGGCGTGCTGGTCTGGGTGATTGGTCAGGCTTTCGTCAACATCGCGGTCGTGCTGGGGGGGTTGCCCGTGCTGGGCGTGCCTCTTCCCCTGATTTCTTCGGGAGGCTCCGCCCTCATTTCGACGTTGATTGCGATCGGGGTGGTCCTCTCGTTTGCCCGACAGACGGCCGAATCACCCGAAGCAACCGTGGCACAGAGCCCCGCCGACCGCTCCCGCCTTCTCGCGGCACAGCGCGGCGCTGTGCAGCGGGTACGCTCACGCGAGTGACCACCTATCTTCTGGCCGGCGGCGGCACTGCCGGACATGTGAACCCGCTGCTCGCCGTGGCCGATCGCATTCGCGAGCGCGAAAGCGATGCCACGCTCCTGGTGCTCGGAACGCGGGAGGGCCTCGAGGCGCGCCTCGTGCCCGACCGGGGCTATGAGTTGCTGACTATCGCGCGTCTGCCCTTTCCACGCCGACCAAACAGGGCGGCGCTGCGCTTTCCCGGCCGCCAACGCGAGGCGATCAACGAGGTACGCGCGATAATTCGCGACCGGCACATTGATGTCGTCGTCGGCTTCGGCGGTTACGCCGCTGCGCCCGCCTATCTCGCGGCGCGTGCCGAGAAGGTGCCGTATGCGATCCACGAGGCCAATGCCAGACCGGGCCTAGCCAACCGGCTCGGAGCGCTGTTCACGCCATACGTCGGTATCGCCTTTCGCGGCACCCGCATCCGTGGTGGCAGGTGGGTCGGGCAGCCGTTGCGGCGCGAGATCGAGCGCCTCGACTGCTTCGCAGCACGGCAGGAAGCCGTTCGTTTTTTTGGGCTCGACGCCAGCAAACCCACGCTGCTCGTCACCGGGGGTTCGTCGGGGGCGCTCCGCATCAATGAGACGATCCGCGACTCGATCACGCTCATCCTCGGCGCCGGCTGGCAGGTCGTTCACGTCACGGGGGAGTTTCGCGACGAGGTAGCGGACCCCCACCTGTCCGGATATCACGTGCTCAGGTATTGCGACCGCATGGAGCTTGCCCTCGCCGTCGCCGACCTCGCCATCGGCCGCGCCGGCACGTCGACCGTGGCCGAAGTGACCGCGTTGGGGATCCCCGCCGTTTTTGTGCCCTATGCCGCCGGCAATGGCGAGCAGCGGCTGAATGCGAAAGAGGATGTCGCGGCGGGCGGGGCAATTCTGATCGCCGATGCCCATTTCGACCCGACCTGGGTCGGGTCTGACCTCATTGCACTGCTGGCCGATCGGGCCCGGATTGCCGACATGGCTATGCGCGCCGCGACGGTCGGCGCCCTGGACGGCACCGACCGCATGGTGGGGCTCGTGCATGACGCCCTCACCGGGTCGCGATCGGGAACCGCGCTCGGCCGCGACTAAAGTCGACACGATGATCACTCCCGATATTTCGATGCCACTACCCGCCGAGCTCGGCGCGGTGCACTTCGTCGGCATCGGCGGCAGCGGCATGAGCGGCATCGCCCGCCTGTTTCTGGCTGCCGGCCATAGGGTGTCGGGTTCCGACCGGTCGGAGAACCACAATACGTCTGACCTGCGAGCGCTGGGCGCGACGGTGTCCATCGGCCATGACGCCGCCAACGCGGGCCTCGGCGACTCGGATGCTCTCGTTTATACGGGTGCCCTCTGGCCGGATAACCCGGAATACCTCGAGGGGGTTCGCCGCGGCATCCCGCTGCTGCACCGCTCGCAGGCATTGGCTTGGCTGATCAATCACAAGCGGCTCGTCGCGGTGGCGGGAGCGCACGGCAAGACCACCTCAACCGGCATGATCGTCACGGCGCTGCTGCACCTCGAGGCCGCCCCCAGCTTCGTCAATGGGGGAGTGATTCAGTCGCTCGGGCTGAGCTCGTCGTTCGGTGCTGGCGAACTTTTCGTCGTGGAAGCTGATGAGTCTGATGGCTCGTTTCTGCTCTATGACACGGCGGTCGCTCTCATCGCCAATGTCGACGCCGACCACCTCGACCACTACGGCACCCACGACGCCTTTGACGCGGCCTTTGTCGAATTCGCCGAGAAGGCCAGCGAACTCGTGGTCGTCTCTAGCGATGACGCCGGCGCCATCCGGGTCACGAAGGCGTTGTCTACTTCCCGCCGAGTCGTGACATTCGGTGCGGATGCCGCAGCCGACGTC
>JANXTJ010000026.1 GCA_025352485.1 Salinibacterium sp. | reverse complement strand
GCGACCGTGAGCGCGGCGATGGTCCCCGCCAGGGCGTACCGATCAAGGGCAAGCACCGCGATATCCGCCAAGTCGGTTCCGACCTCGCGGATGACGAGGTTGATGCGGGCGATGAGGTCTGCGTCATGAGTCGCGCGGGAGGTGAACGAGCTCATGGCGGGAGCGGGGCCCGTTCGCGCAATGAAGGGCGCGGCGTCTGCTTGATCGGGCCCTTCGATGTCAGTCAGATCGTCGACCGCGATCATCGTTGACGCGAGTTCGAGGATTTCGGCCGTATTCCGGTAGTTCGTCGTCATGACCACCCCGCGCCCCGCAAGCGAGATGCCCGCCTCGGCCAGGGTGAAACCGCCGGGGTAGATCGTCTGGCGGCCGTCGCCAATCAGGGTGAGGCCGTCGGTCGAGTTCCCTACGAGCGCATGCAGCATCTGGACGGTAGCGCAGGAAAGATCCTGCGCTTCATCGACGATCACTGATCGGTAGGTGGATAGAGGCTCTTCTCGAAGAGATGCCGCCGCCAATGTGATGACATCGCTAAAGTCGTGGATACCGCGGGAGCGAATACCCTTCTCGTATGCGACGTACAGCTGCCACATGGCCCGGCGCTGCTCGATGCGCAATTGTCGCCGCCTACCGGTGCGAGCGAGATCCGCGTACGGCTCGAAGGAGGTAATCCCCCTGCCTTTGATGACGTGGTTGATCTCGTCTTTCCAATAGTGTGTCGACTGGTCGAGCTTGCCCAGAGGTCCGGGCAATCCCACATCGCGCCACGCGTTAGCGAACGCGGTATCCGCCCCTTTCGCGTCGACGTTGCAGGGAATCCCACGATCGCGGAGCAGTCGGAGGGCAAACGCGTGGGCGCTCACGAAATCCACGCGGTCACTTACATCGGGCGCCATGCGCTTCAGCAGCGTCGATAAGACCGCAGGAAGTGACTTCACATAAGTAGTGACGAGCACGCGCCCCGGACGCGATCGGGCGATGTAGGCGGCCCGATGAAGCCTGGCCGCGGAATATGTGCCCGGCGGCAATCTCGACGTCTTTCCAGGCCTTCGTGTCCACTATGAAAACTCCGGCGGGGCCGACCACCACAAGATCGACTTGGGCATGGCTACTTCCGGGCCAGCCACGATCGGGTAGTAGCGTGTAACCCACCGCGCTCAGGGCCGCCAGCCGGCGTGCGACCTGCCTTTCGGTGCTGGCGGCGATGCCGTATCGGGCCGCACTTTCCCGCGCTTGTCGGGCCGCCTGCTCGAGCCCGTCGGCTCTGGCGAGCTGACGCTGAGATTCCAAATGGGCGGATGCTCCTGCTACAGCCATGGTCACCCCCGCGCCCAGAATCCGGCAACACACCGGTGTCGGCGAGTCTTACACGGCAGTAACGAGAGCGAAACTCCACCTTTGGGGGTCACGAGGCGTGGCTCGGTAGCGAGTCCTGTGCGAAGGGCACCCGCCCAATATCATGGTCACCATGGCGCACCGCCCCTGGTTCCGACGGCCTGGCCGTGTCATCCCGCTCGCCTTTCTCGCTGCGGGGATCCTGTTCGCCGGCGTCGCCGATGTGAGCCCATGGCCTGCCGCGCTGCTGATTCGCGCGATGTTCGAGAGCAACGCCGCCAAGACGGTCACCGAGATGCTGCCATACGTGCCCGATCACGGCATCGATGAGACGCTGGATGTCGCGTACACGGGCACCGGCACGGGCGCCAACATGACGTTCGACGCCTTCTCGCCGCACAGCTCAACGGGCCCGCTGCCGACGGTCGTCTGGATCCATGGCGGTGCCTGGATATCCGGCGCGAAGGAGAACGTCGATCCCTACGCGAAGATCATCGCCGCCCGCGGCTACACGACGGTGGCGCTGAACTATACAGTCGCGCCTGAGGCCACCTACCCGATGGCGCTCACGCAGCTCAACACGGCGCTCGGCTACCTGATCGCGCACGCCGCCGAGCTGCGCATCGACCCGAGTCGCATCATCATCGCGGGTGACTCCGCGGGCGCGCAGTACACGGCGCAACTCGCCACGCTGATCACCAGCCCGACGTATGCCACCACTGTCGGCATCACGCCGACACTGAGCAGAGGCCAGTTGCGGGCTGTGGTGCTCGACTGCGGCATCTATGACGTCAGCGGCATCCCGAACGCTCCCGGCATCGGCGGCTGGGGCTTCCGCACAGCGCTGTGGGCGTACCTCGGCATGAAGGGCTGGTCAACGACCCCGGGCGGTGCGCAGATGTCGACGCTCGACGATGTGACCGCCGACTTCCCGCCGACCTGGATCTCGGGCGGCAATGCCGACCCGCTCACCGCCGCGCAATCGAAGCCGTTCGCGGCGCGGCTGACGACGCTCGGTGTACCCGTCACGAGCGTGTTCTACGACGAGGGCCATGTGCCGGCGCTGCCGCATGAGTATCAGTTCCATCTGAACCTGGCGGACGCCCAGAACGCGCTGGATTCGACGCTCGCGTTCCTCGACTCGGTCACGAAGGGTTAGCCCGGCGAACCGTCGGTAGCGCGCTGGTCGTCGATCGCTGGGCGGGACGATCCGGCCGCAACTTCGCCCACCTGCTCGCCCAGAAGTATGGCGCTCGTCTGACTGACCTATCGGTAAGCGGCGCCACCACGGCGACGATGCTCGACACCGAGCAGCGCGTGCTCTGGCACCGGTTCGCGCCCCAGGTCGATGGCATCCTCGAGGATGCCGACCTCGCGCCCCGCGCAATCCGGCGCCGATCTCGTCCAGGTCAGCGCCGCGAGCCTGGATCACGCGGTCGTGAGGCCTCCGACCGACGCGGTCAGGGGACCATTGCACGCGTGACGGCGTCGACCGCGGCCGCGACATCCGCGTCATCCGTCGACCAGTTGCTGACCGAGATGCGCAGC
>JANXTJ010000006.1 GCA_025352485.1 Salinibacterium sp. | reverse complement strand
CCCGCCGGCCAGATGGCTCGCGCTGAAGCCGTGCGCGGCCAGGGTCGTGCGGGCGCTCGCCGACCGCACGCCGTGGTGGCAGTAGACGACAACCGGTTTCGTGGGATCCAGTTCGGTCAGCGCGTGCTCGAGAACCCCGAGTGGGATGTGCACGGCGTTCTCGAGCACGACCAGCGAAACCTCCCACGGCTCGCGCACGTCGAGCAGGGTGAAATCCTCGGAGCGCGAAACGCGCTCGGCGACCTCGGCGGGGCTGACGGTGACGAGACCGCAAAACAACTCGTAGTCGATCAGCCCGGTGATCTCGGTCGCGGTGGGGTCTTTCGAATACGTCAGCGAGCGGAAGCCACCGGAAAGGGCGTCGTAGGTCGTGACGGTGCCGAGGGCCGGGCTGCCTACCCCGGTGATGACTTTGATGGCTTCTGTGGCCATCAGCGCGCCGATCGTGGCAACGACGGTCGGCAGCACACCGCCGACCGCGCAGGAGAGCACCGATCCCGCGGCCGGCGGCACCGGAAACAGGTCGCGGTAGCTGGGCCCACGCGCGGCCCAACTCAGGCCGGTCTGGCCGCCGTACTGCGACACGGCGCCCCACACGACGGGCAGATTCGTGAGCGTTCCGGCGTCGTCGACGAGGTAGCGGGTCGGGAAGTTATCGCTGCCGTCGACCACGAGGTCGTAGTCGGCGAGTAGCGCTAGGGCGTTGGCTGCCGAGATCCGCTGCTCGTGCGCGATCACCCGGGTCGCCGGGTTGAGGGCCGCGACCGTCTCGGCCGCGGAGTGCGTCTTGCGGCGCCCCACATCCCGAGTCAAATGCATCAATTGCCGAGGCAGGTTACTCAATTCGACAGTGTCGTCGTCGACGATGCCGATCGTGCCGATCCCAGCAGCGGCCAGCGCGGGGATGACGGCGCTGCCGAGGCCGCCCGCCCCGATCACCAGAACACGGGATGCCGCGAGCCGCGCTTGCGCGTCGGCGCCGAAGCCCGGCAACGCGACTTGGCGGGAGTAGCGGTCATCCATGCTCCCATCCTGCCATTGCGACCCGGTGGTGGATTCAATGCCGTGGATGCGGCTAATCTGAGAGAAAATAAACGCAATTACGGAGGATGGCGTGGCGGAATTTCGGGTGAGCGAGGCCGCGGCGCTGCTCGGGGTGAGTGACGACACCGTGCGCCGCTGGGCCGACATCGGGCGCATCGGCATCGCCAAGGGCGCGAACGGCCCCATGGTCATCGACGGCGTCGAGCTGGCCCGACTCGCGCAAGAGCTTGCCGCCGAATCCGCGCTCGCGACGGCTTTTCCCACGTCGAAGGCATCCGCCCGCAACCGCATCACCGGCATCGTCACCAAGGTCACCACAGATCTGGTGATGGCACAGGTGGAGATTCAGGCTGGACCCTTTCGGATCGTGTCGCTGATGAGTTCGGAGGCGGCGACTGAGCTGGGCCTGCAACCGGGGATGCTCGCCACCGCCAGCATCAAAGCCACCACCGTGGTCGTCGAGCTGCCGGACGCAACGGCATGAGGCGTGCTCTTGCTGCGGCCGCGGTCGTCGGGATGCTGCTGGCGGGATGTTCCGCGCAGAGCCCCGCCCCCGCTTCCACGGTTGGCGCTCCCGCCGACACCCTCCGCGGCACGGTGACGGTCGCCGCAGCGGCATCCCTCACCGAGACATTCACGGCCATCGCCGCGGCCTTCTCTCGCGATCATCCGAACGTGAGGGTGGTCTTCAACTTCGGGGGCAGTTCGGGGTTGGCCGCGCAGATCGTGCAGGGTGCCCCCGTCGACGTGTTCGCGGCGGCGAGTTCCGGCACGATGAAGACCGTGAGCGATGCGTCCCGCACCGACGGCAATCCCACCGACTTCGTGACCAACACGCTCGAGATCGCGGTGCCGCCCACCAATCCCGGTGCCGTCACCGGGCTTACCGACTTCGCTCGGCCACAGCTCGCGATCGCCCTGTGCGCCGCGGCAGTGCCGTGTGGTACCGCCGCCGCGCGGGTGTTCGCCGCCGCCGGCGTCGTTCCCTCCGTCGACAGCTACGAGCAAGACGTGAAGGGGGTGTTGACCAAGGTCGAGCTCGGCGAGATCGATGCCGGATTGGTCTACAAGACCGACGTAATCGCCGCCGGTTCTCGGGTGAAAGGCATTGAGTTCCCGGAGGCATCGACCGCCGTGGGCAGCTACCCGATCGCCCTGCTGCGGGCGTCGGCGAACAAAGATGCTGCGCGGGCATTCATCGACTTTGTGCTCTCGCCCCGTGGCTTCAAGATTTTGACGGATGCCGGCTTCGGGGCGCCGTAGGCGCGGCTCGCTGACGCCGGTCCTGTGGGTTCCCGCGGGGCTGGCGCTGGCTCTGCTCGGGCTACCACTTCTGGCCGTGGTGATGAGGGCGCCGTGGGGGCAGCTTCCCGAGCTGTTGGCCCAACCGAGCGTGTCGGCGGCTCTCAGGCTGTCGCTCATCACCGCGGTCGAGTCGACGATCATCAGCATGGTTTTGGGCATTCCGCTCGCGCTCGTTCTGGCGCGCTCAGAACGGTGGCCGGCTCTGGCGCGGCGCCTGTTGCGCGCCCTCGTGACGGTGCCCCTGGTGCTGCCGCCGGTGGTGGGCGGGGTCGCGCTACTACTGCTGCTCGGCCGCCACGGTTTGCTCGGCCAGTTTCTGCCTTTTCAGATCCCGTTCTCGACGGCGGCCGTGGTGATCGCGCAGACCTTCGTCGCCATGCCGTTCCTCGTGCTTGCCGTCGAAGGGGCAATCCGGGCATCCGATCGACGCTTCGAGGTTGCCGCGGCCACCCTCGGGGCATCTCGCCTGACAATTTTTTATCGGATCACCCTGCCGCTGATCGCCCCGGGCGTCTCTGCCGGTGCGCTGCTGTGTTTCTGTCGCGCCCTCGGCGAGTTTGGCGCCACCATCACGTTCGCCGGCAGCTTTCCCGGCGTCACGCAGACCCTGCCGATCGCCACCTATCTGCAGCTGCAGTCCACCAACCCGGAGTCGGCCTATGCGCTGTCGCTGGTGCTCATGGCGGTCAGCGTGATCGTGCTCGCCAGCTTGCGTGACCGCTGGGTGCCTGGAGTCACGGCGTGAGCCTGGTTGCGCGCCTCGAGGTCACCCGCGGTGCCTTCGAACTCCAGCTCGACCTTGCCGTGCGGCCGGGGCGCACCCTCGCGTTTCTCGGGCCGAACGGCGCGGGCAAATCGACCGCGCTCGGCGCGCTAGCCGGCGAGATCGACTCACGGGGGTCGATCGAACTAAACAGTCGGCGCCTCGACGAGGTTCCGATTGAGGCCCGCAGGATCGGGTACCTGTTTCAGGACTATCTGCTCTTCCCGCACCTGACGGTGCTCGAGAACGTCGCGTTCGGGCCGCGTTCGGTGGGCGTGCGGGCGGCGGCGGCGCGACGGGAAGCGGGGCAGTGGCTCGAGCGGTTCGCGATCTCCGAGCTGGCCGCGCGACGACCCGGCCAACTGTCGGGCGGGCAAGCCCAACAGGTGGCGCTGGCCAGGGCACTCGCGGCATCCCCCGAACTCCTTCTTCTCGACGAGCCGCTCGCCGCCCTCGATGTCGAGGTACGTGCAGAAGTGCGCGCCGAGCTCGCCCACCACCTCAGCGACTGGGGAGGCCTCGCGATCGTGGTCACCCACAGCTTTGACGACGTGGCGGGCCTCGCGGCCGACGTGGTTGTCGTTGAACAGGGCCGGGCGACCCAGAGCGGTACCGTCCGCGATCTCGTGCGGCAGCCGGCCACGCCCTACATCTCGCGACTTGTTGCGGCGTACGGCGAAGACTAGGGCTCGATAGGGTTTGAGGCACCAACTGACCGGGGAGAGTGCGTGACAATGGTGCCCGATTCCGCCCCGAATGGCCTTCCCGCCGAGCCCACGCCCATTCCCGAGCCCACGATCGGCGCGGTGTGGCGCGTCGTCGGTACGCCACTCGTGGCCGGCCACCCCGGGGGGGCGCTGCGCGGCGAGAGCGTCGCGGTCAAAGATCTGTATGAGATTGAGGGCTTCGCCGTGGGGGCTGGGGTGCCCGCCTATCTCGCCTCGTCGCGGCCGGCGACCGGCACGTCCCCCGCCGTTGCCGCGCTGCTGGCGGCGGGGGCTGATGTCATCGGCATCGCGCAGACTGACGAGTTTGCGTACAGCATCGCCGGGCGCAATTCGCACTACGGCACCCCGCCCAACCCCGCGGTCGCCCGGGGTGTGCCCGGTGGCTCATCCAGTGGCCCGGCCGCAGCGGTAGCGCTCGGTCAGGCCAGCATCGGCCTCGGCACCGATACGGCGGGCTCTGTGCGCGTGCCGGCCTCGTACCAGGGCCTCTGGGGTCTGCGCTCCACTCACGGCTCGGTCAGCGCAGAGCGTCTGCTGCCCCTCGCCCCCACCTTCGACTCTGTCGGCTGGTTGGCCCGAACGGCGTCGGAACTGCGCGGCGCCGCCCGTGCGACCCTCGACCCCGAACGACAGCGCGCGGTCGGCGCCAAATTCGTGGTCGCCCCCGCACTGCTCGCCCACTGTGAGCCGGATGTCAGCGCCGCCTTCCTCGCCGCCATTGCTGGCCTTGCGACGCCCCCAGAGGCCGTCGACCCCGGCGACCTCGACGAACTGTTTGTGACCTTCCGCACCGTGCAACAGGCCGAGGCGTGGGCGGTGCACGGTGGGTGGCTGACGGCGCACCCGGGGGCGCTTGGAACGGATGCGGCGGGCCGCTTTGCCCTCGCCGCCGCGGTGACCGCTGCGCAGGAATCCGCCGCACGGGATGCCCTCGTTGCGGCGCGCACCCGGCTCGACGCGGTGCTCGGGGATCGCGTGCTGCTGCTGCCGACCGCGTCATCCAGCGCTCCGACGATCACCGCAGATGCCGACCTCATCGAGCGCACGCGGCAGGGCACCCTGCGACTCACCTGCCTCGCCGGGATTACCGGGCGGCCGGGCCTGAGCGCCCCGCTGTTGGGCGTGCCGCAACCCGGCGCGCGGCTGGATGCCCCGGTTGGCTTCGGCCTGGTCGGCCCGCGATTTGGTGACCTCGCGCTGATTGACCTCGCGGAGAAGCTCACGCAGGAGCTCGCCCCGCGATAGCCGGAGCATCTGGCTGGGCACCCAAAGCGCACGCCTCAGGCGCACTGCATACGATTGAGGAATGCCCATCGAGCCGATCAACCCTCCGCCGCGTCTTCTGATGGGCCCGGGCCCGATCAACGCAGATCCGCGGGTGTTGCGGGCCATGTCTGCGGCGCTGGTGGGCCAGTACGACCCGGCCATGACGACGTACATGAACGAAACGATGGAGCTCTACCGCGCGGTTTTTCGTACAGAGAACGACGCCACACTGATCATCGACGGCACCGGCCGCGCCGGCATCGAGGCTGCCATGGTGTCGATCCTCGCGCCGGGGGATGTCGTGCTGATCCCGATCTTCGGCCGCTTCGGTGAGCTGCTGCGCGAGATTGCCGAGCGCTGCCAGGCCGACGTGCGGATCATCCGGCGGCAATGGGGCACCGTTTTTACCCCCGCCGAGATCGAGGCCGCGCTGGTCGAGCACACACCGAAGCTGTTGGCCATCGTGCACGGCGACACCTCGACGACCCTCGCGCAGCCGCTCGAGGAGTTGGGGGCGCTCGCCGCAAAACACGGCGCGCTGCTGTACGTCGACACCACGGCATCCCTCGGCGGCAACACCTTCGAACTCGACGCCTGGGGAATCGACGTGGTTACGTCCGGGTTGCAGAAGTGCCTCGCCGGCCCGTCCGGCTCGTCCCCGATCAGCTTGAGCGCGAAAGCGGTAGCGGTGATCAACTCCCGCAAGAGCGTGGAGGCGGGGCTTCGCTCCGACGGCGATCCGGTGAGCGCCACCCCGATCCGCAGCAACTATTTCGACCTCAGCCAGATTCTCGACTACTGGGGACCAAAGCGTCTGAACCATCACACCGAGGCCACGAGCATGCTCTACGCGGCACACGAGTGCGCGCGCCTCATCGTGAACGAGGGCATCGACAACGCGGTGCGGCGGCACCGCACCCATGGCGATGCGATGGTCGCCGGCCTTGCGGGGATGGAGCTGACCCTGTTCGGCGACCAGTCCGTTCGGATGAATAACGTCGTTGGCGTCTACATCCCTGACGGCATCGACGGCGACGGCGCGCGGCGCGCCATGCTCGACGACTACGGCATCGAGATCGGCACCTCATTCGGCCCGCTCGCCGGCCGCGTCTGGCGCATCGGCACCATGGGCTACAACGCCAGGCGTGACGCGGTGCTCACGACACTGGCCGCCCTCGAACAGGTGCTGCGCCGCGGCGGGGTGGCCGTGACCGCCGGCAGCGGCGTCGGGGCGGCGCTGGACAGCTATGAGTGAGGCGCCGCCCACGGATGACCGGATGCGCCAGCGCATCATCGAGGACCTGCATCGGGCGCGGCACGGCTACGGCCTTGCCGAGCAGTTTGTGGGCGAGGCATCCGCAATCAGTCCGGCGTGCGGCGACGCGGTGACGGTGCGCGTCGGCGGGGACGGTTTCAGCTGGCAGGGCAATGGCTGCACGGTGTCGATGGCCGCGGCATCCGCTCTCGGGCAGACATCTCGCGAGCAGTTCGTCGAGGTGATCGACGACTACCTCGCCAGCATCGCGCCAGGCGGTCAACCGGTCGACGGTGATCTGGGAGCGTTCGCGGGCATCGGGAGATTTCCGCTGCGCGCGCGCTGCGCAACCCTCGCCTGGCGGGCCGCGCAGGCGGCGTTAACAGATTCGGCGCACCCCGCCTGTTAATCGCGGGGTGCGCCGAGTAGCTGGGCGTTACGGCTGGGGCTTGTCGACCGGGTCGCCCGTCGCGGCGTCCATGGCGGTCTGACCTTCCGGCAGGTTCGAGAAGTCCGGGGCGATGACCTCGGGCATGCGCCCGGAGTCTGGCAGGCCAAACATCGCAACTCGGCCGACACCGGGCGCCAGCACGAGGTCGTCAGAGCGTCGCGCCAGCGTCTTACCGCGGAAGAAGTCCGGCTGGCGAATTGCCCAGATCCCCATCAGGATCGCACCGATGATCAGCGCGCCCACACCCACCACGGCCGTGGCGCCGATGCCGAGGATCGTGACGTTGTTGCCGTCGGCGTCGAGGAGCCAGTCTGGGGCCGAGAAGGTGACCAGGCCGTAGACGAAGACCGCAGCAAGCATCAGCCCACCGACGAGTGGAAACAGCCCGCGCATGAAGAAGTGGCGCACCGATGAGAACAGCGTCTTGCGGTAGAACCACACGCAGGCAAAGCCGGTGAGGCCGTAGTAGAACGCGATGATCAGGCCGATGGAGCCGATCAGGGCCGAGAGCAGGTTCGCGCTGATCATCGTGAAGAACAGGTAGAACACGGCCGACACGATCCCCATGCCGACCGTCGCCCAGGTGGGGGTGAGGAAGCGCGGGTGGATGCGGGCGAACTTGGCCGGAACTGCCTTGTAGACCGCCATCGAGAGGGTGGTTCGCGCGGTCGGCAGGATGGTGGTCTGCGTCGAGGCCGATGCCGAGGTGAGGATGGATGCCGCTAGCAGCAGCAGCAGGATGTGTCCGATGACGCTGTCGCCGAACAGTGCAGGGCCGATCGCCGCGAACACGTCTGCGGAGTTCGCCGCCGCGCCAAGGCCGATTCCATCGGTGCCAACTCCGGCGAAGGCGACGGCGGCGACGGTCACGAGCGTGTAGGTGACGAGCAGCAGGACAGTGCTGAGGATCGCGGCGCGGCCGGGCGTCTTGGCCGGGTCAATGGATTCTTCATTGACGGAGACCGCGGTGTCCCAACCCCAGTAGATGAAGATCGCGATCAACATGGCCGGCGCGATAACGTGGCCGAAGTCGAGGGTGAAGGGGTTGAACCAGTCCAGGCTCGGCATCAGGGAGTAGCTCTCGCCGTTTCCGCTGAACACCTTCACGAGGGCGAAGCCGGCGAAGATCAGCAGAACAACGACTTCGATGCTCAGCAGCACGTACTGAATCCGGGCCGAGATCTCGATCCCGCGGTAGCAGATGTACGTCATGATGGCGATCCAGGCGAGGCCGGCAACGGTTGACCAGAACTGGTCATTCGCGAGGTCGCTCGCGCCGGGCACGCCTAGCTGGCCGACGAAGGTGAAGGAGTACGAGCCGGCAATCTTGGCCAGGTTTGCCATCACGATGACGTCTGCTGCAATGATTCCCCAGCCGCCCATCCAGCCGGTGACCGGCCCGAAGGCGCGGGATGCCCAGGTGAAAGTCGTGCCGCAGTCGGGCTCTGCCTTGTTGAGCTCCTGATAGGCGACAGCGATGAGGAACATCGGGATGAATGCCAGCAACACAATGCCGGGCGCTTTCACGCCGGCGAGCAGTGCGCCGCCGCCGGCGACGATGAAGCCGAGGCTCGCCGCGAGGCTGTATGCGGGGGCGGTCGATGCCATCCCGATCACAACACTCGAGAGCAGGCCGAGGGAGCCGCCCTTGAGGCCTTTGCCGTCCACTGTTCCGCCGGACGCCGGAGTAGTCGTCGTTGTCATAGAACTCCCTTGTTCTCAAAAGATGATGATGCTGTCGCACCCTACTACCGCGCGCGGTATTCGCAACAGACCTTTCACCTTATAGATTTGCTTTTAACTTAGCTAAGGCCCCGTTTTAGGGGCTTGCGGCAACGGATTCCGTCGGATCTATGCCGTCGTGATCCTCGCCATCCCAGAGGTCCGAGCATTCGATTTCCTGTGCGACGTGTGCTGCGAGGTAGTCGCGCCCCCCGCGATCACCGCCGAGCGAGGCCGCCAATGCCGCCCAATGCTGCGCCCCCACGAGCACCGGATGACCGGGTCGACCCCTGTACACCGCCTGACGCAGTGTCTCCGGCCCCGCCCCCGCCGCCAGCCGGTGCACGACGGCGACGGGCATCTCGGGCAGGTCCACCAAAGTGACTAGTGCAGCGTCGCCCCAGGCGTGCTCGAGACCGACCCGGAGCGAGACGGACATGCCCCGCGACCAGTCAGGCGCGATCACCACCGCAATGCGGTCATCGAGGGGAACCAGTGATCGCCCGAGCCCCGCCAGCGCGCCGAGCACCACCACGACGCGGTTGCAGCCGCCGGCCAGCAGCACGTCGGTCGCGACGGCGAGCCAGGGCGTGCCGTCGGTCAGCCGCCGAAGCGCCTTCGGCCCACCGGCACGGCTGCCGGCGCCAGCGGCCAGCACGATTCCGGTCATCGCCACCGTGTTGTGCTCCATGAGTGCCGCGTCGCTACAGGGTCGTCTGGCGGAAGATCTCGGCGAGCAGCGCGCCAAACAGCGGCGACGTAACGAACACGAGCGCAATGGCATTGACGGCGACGGTGGCACAGAACAGGCCGCGAAACGACGGCTTGCGGGTCTTGTGGTGGAACACCCGCATCCCGACGATCGCTCCGGGCCAGCCGCCGACCAGCCCAAGCAGCAGCAGGCTCGCCTCCGGCGTGCGCCAGCTGTGTCGGGTTGCGGCGCGCTTGTCGGCGCCGTAGGCAAAAAAACACAGGATGCTCGCCACGGCATATATCGCGAAGATGGTCAGCGGCGCCGTCCAGTTCAGGGCAATAAACAACCCGAGCGGTATGAAAATAACGATCGCCAGGTAGTCCAGGCGACCCACCTCCGCCGCTCTGGTCCCCGAAACGAGTCCGACCAAGCGCACACCGATCGCCTGCGGTCCTTTCGCGCTTTGCGCGACGTCGAAGGCCACCGAATCGCCGAGCGCGGGTCGCGGTGCGCCGGCCGCGAAAGCGGAGATGTGCACGAAGACGTTGTCCGGCACCTCTGGGCAACTTATAAACCCGAAGCCGCGGTCATCGTTCCAGGTGCTGAGGGTTCCCCTCATCTGACCCCGTGCCATTCCTAAATCGTAATGGGATGCTTCAGTAGTCGGTGCGCTGTTCGTGGGCGAGCCACGCGTCGAATGGGGCGGACGCGTCATCCGGTCGCATCGATTGCACCGCAAGCTGCCAGGTGTTGCGGTCGCGCGTGAACAACTCGTAGAACTCCCGGTCGTCGAAGCCGCCGCGGGCCGCATCGTGGCGGTCTGCGGCGTAGACGACACGGTCGACGCGCGCCCAGAGCGCCGCGGACAGGCATAGCGGGCACGGTTCGCACGAGGTGTAGAGCGTCGCGCCGACTAGCGAGAAGTCGCCGACGGCCAAGCATGCTGAGCGGATCGCGACGACCTCGGCGTGGGCGGTCGGGTCAAGGGTGGCGGTGACCCGGTTTTGACCCTCGGCGATGAGCGCACCGTCGCGAACGACTAGGGCACCAAACGGTCCGCCTCCTGACGCCACATTCGCGGTCGCCAGTGCGATCGTGCGCGCCAGCCAGCTCGCGTCGGTGTGGTCTTCGTTGGTGCGGGAGGCGCGCGCAACCGGCTCGAACGGTTCTCTCAACGCGTCATCCTCCGGCACCACTCCAGTGAATCAGACTGTGCGCCCCGTTTACGACGACAGGGCGGCGTCGATGAGCACGACCGCGGCGGCGCGGGCGTGCGCCGCGGCATCCGGCGTTCCGGAGATTGCCGCGGTGGTCTGTGCGCCCTCGGCGAGGATCGCCAGCTGCGGGGCGAGCGATGCCGGGGCTCCGGCCTCGTCGACCAGGTTGGCTACATAGCGCTGGAACGTCACCTTCTGGTCGCGCGCGACCGTTGCGACATTGGGGGAGACGGCACCGAGTTCGCCGAAAGAGTTGATGAAGGCGCAACCGCGGAAGTCGTCCTGCCGAAACCACTCGTTGAGGAAGTCGTAGATGGCCAAAATCTTCTCGCGCGCGTCGGTGGCCTGGGCCGCGGCCTCGGCGATGCCGGCATCCCACTCGCCGGTGCGGTGGCGCAGGACGGCGACGAGCAGCGCATCCTTCGACGGGAAGAGCGAGTACAGCTTTTTCAGCGAGACTCCGCTCGCGGTGCGCACCCTGTCGATGCCGACGGCCTGGATGCCGTGCGTATAAAACAGTCGATCGGCGGCGGCGACGATCTGCTCGCGCTCGGCGAGCACATTACTTGTTGACATTCGTCCGTATCCACTTGTGCCGAGAACTAGCGTTCTCTATCGTAGGGGGATAGCCGAGAGAACGCACGTTCTCTACGAAAGGACCTACCCATGTCGTACATCACTGTTGGCTCGGAAAATTCGAACGACATCGAGATCTACTATGAAGACCACGGAACGGGACAGCCCGTGGTTCTGATTCACGGCTACCCCTTGGATGGCACGTCGTGGGAGCGTCAGGCGCGTGAACTGCGCGAGGCCGGCTACCGGGTCATCACCTATGACCGCAGGGGGTTCGGTAAGTCGAGCAAAGTGGGCGTCGGATACGACTACGACACCTTCGCGAGCGACCTCAACGCCCTGCTCGAAACGCTCGATCTCAACGACGTTGTACTCGTCGGGTTCTCGATGGGAACCGGGGAACTCGGCCGTTACGTGGGTACGTTCGGCGCGACGCGGGTGGCCAAACTCGCCTTCCTCGCACCGCTCGAGCCCTTCTTGCTGCAGACCAACGACAATCCAACCGGCGTTCCGCAGTCGGTCTTCGACGGCATCGCCGCGGCCGCCAGGGATGACCGGTTCGCCTGGTTCACCGGCTTCTACAACGACTTCTACAACCTCGACACGAACCTCGGCAGCAGGATCAGTCAGGAGGCGGTGAACGGGGCCTGGAACATCGCGGTGGGCAGCGCCCCGATCGCGGCCTACGCCGTCGTTCCGACCTGGATCGAAGACTTCAGGGCGGATGTCGCCGCCGTGCGCGCATCGGGCATCCCCAGCCTCATTGTGCAGGGCACCGAAGACCGGATCCTGCCCATCGACGCCACGGGACGGCCCTTCCACGCCGCATTCCCCGAGGCCGAATACCTCGAGATCGAGGGCGCTCCTCACGCGCTGCTCTGGACCCACGCGGAAGAACTGAATGCCGCGTTGCTGGGCTTCGTCGGAAAATAGACGGATAAGGCCGGGCGACATCGCCCGGCCCAAAACCGCACTCAGCGGGGTGTGGCACGCTGGAGTTGTGCACGAATTAGCTGACCGCCTGCTCTCGGCCCACGCGGCCGGGCGCACACTGGTGGTTGCCACCGCGGTGTCGATCGTGGGCAGCGCGCCACGCACCGTCGGCACGTCGATGGCCTTCGACGGCGAGGCCGTGATCGGCAGCATCGCCGGCGGCTGTGTCGAGGGTGCAGTGGTCGAGACCTGCGAGCTGGTGCTGGCAGACGGCATCCCGCGCACCGTGCAATACGGGGTGAGCGACGAGCTGGCCTTCGGCGTCGGCCTCAGCTGCGGGGGAGAGCTGCGCATTCACGTGCAGCCGTTCAGCGACGAGCTGGCACAGGCCCTCCGCGATGGTGCAGATATCGACTTCTGTGGTTTCATCGAGCGGGCCCCTGTGGGCCGACATCTGATCATCTTCGGGGCCATGGAGTTCTCGGCCGCCCTGTCGATGGCTGCCCTGGCCATCGGATTCCGGGTGACGGTATGCGACCCTCGTCCCCTTTTCGCCACCCCCGCTCGGTTTCCCGGCGCCGAGCTCGTCGTTCAGTGGCCGACCGAATACCTCGCCTCGGCAGCCGTCGACGAACACACCGTCATCTGTGTGCTGAGCCACGACGCGCGCTTTGACGCCGAGCTCATCGCCCTGGCGCTGACTCTGCCCGTCGCCTATGTGGGAGCCATGGGATCGCGCACCACCCACGATCGTCGCGTGACCTGCCTGCGTGAACGCGGCGTCGAGGACCTCTCGAGGCTGCATTCACCGATCGGCCTTGACCTCGGCGCCAGCACCCCCGAAGAGACGGCGATCGCGATTCTTGCTGAGGTGATCGCGGTGCGAAACTCAGCAAGCACTCTCCCGCTCGCCGAACGCGTCGGCGCTATTCATAATCAACCGGCCCAATAGCTCGCACTGCTGAAGATCACCGAATGCACTGCCGACGCCGACCACCGCGGCGCCCGCCGAGAGAAACTCGGCCGCATTGCGGCCGTTGAGCCCTCCCGTGGCCACAAGGTTCAGCGCGGGGAACGGACCTTTCATCGCCGCGAACCAGCCGATGCCGAGCACCGTGGCGGGGAAAGCCTTCAGCCAGCCGAAGCCGAGGTTCTGCGCACGCAGGATTTCGCTCGCCGTCGCGATGCCGGGGAGGATGGGCGTGCCGGTCTCGTCAGCGAGCGCGATCAGGTCGGGATCGAAGCCGGGGGAGACCACGTAAGCGGCCCCGGAATCCACCGCGGCGTGAAGCTGCTCGGCGGTGACGATGGTGCCAGCCCCTACCCGCATCCCGCGGTCATTGCCCGCCGCGATTGCCGCCACGAGGGAGGGGATCGCCGCCGCCGACTCGATCGGGACTTCGACCTGAGTGACGCCGATGTCCCACGCCCGGCTAGCGAGAGAGACGGTCTCGCTCGGTGACAGGCCGCGGAACACCGCCATGACCGGGCAGCTGGCAAGACCGGCGCCGAACCATTCCGGATCGTTGCGCACGGCAATCATCGAGACTCTCCGACTAGCTCTGAATATGGGCGGTAATCGTGCAGGGTGCCGAGCGTGAACGCCGCGAGGCTGTGCCCGGCGGCGAGACGTTTGTTTGGCGCGTGTCCGCGCAGCAGGCCGGCCAGAAATGCGGCGGCGAATGCGTCGCCGGCTCCGATCGCTTCCACCACGTCGGCGCGTCGGGCGGGCACCCGGAAAATTTCACGTTCCTTCCCGGGGATCTGAAGAATCTCGACCGCTTCGTTTGCGCCGTCTTTCACCACCACGTGGGCAACGGTGCCGAACAGGTCAGCGACCTGCTCCGCGGTCGAGATCCCCCAGAGCTCTTGGGCCTCATCGAGGCCGACCATCAGAACGTGACAGTCGCGGCCCAGTTCGAGGCAACGAATGGCCGCGGCCCCTGGCGATGGCCACAGCGCGGCCCGATAGTTCACGTCAAAAGACACGTGGTAACCGAGGCTGCTTGAGTCGGCGATGAGTCGCTCGACCAGGCCAGCGCACGACTCAGAAAGTGCGGCGGTGATGCCGGTGGTATGCACCCACGTCGCCTCGTGCATCGGCCAGTCGGCCAAATCCGCGGCCGACATCCGAGAGGCGGCGGAGGAGGCGCGGTAGTACGACACGGATCGGCGGTTTCCGGGAACCGGGTCTTTGAAGTAGACCCCGGTGGGTGCAGAGCGATCCCTCGCGACGGCGCTGAGGTCTATTCCGCGCTCGGCCAGCGTTCGCAGAATGAGATCGCCGAGCGCATCGTCGCCGAGGCGACTCAGCCAGACCGCGTCGAAGCCCATGGCGGCGAGATGGCTGGCCACATTTGACTCTGCGCCGCCCGGCGTGATCGTGAAGGTGTCGCTGTCGGCGAGCGGTGCCCGTTCGCTAGGGGTCACCATGGCCATGGCTTCTCCCACGCAGATGACCTTGTGCACGGCATTCTCCATCTGTGTGTGCCTTTTCGGCGCTCAGGCGACTGTGGGTCGGCCGTAGGCGGCCTGCTCGACGCCGCGGATATAGCCGATCGCGAAAAGCCGACCGAGTGCCTCATAGCCGGGCCGGCCATTCGTCTCGCCGTACATTGTGGGAACGTGATCCGGCCGCATGGGACCGGAGAACCCGATCTCCGCGTAGGCGCGCATGCACTCCGGCAGATCGGTTTGACCCTCGTCATGAAACGTCTCTCGAAAATCGGTGGCCGTGCCGATCACGTCTCTGAAGTGAACGAACGCGATCCCGTCGACCCCGAACTCGCGGATGAGGGCCGGCAGGTCTGCGTCGGCCATGAGCGCGAAGTTGCCCTGGCAGAAAGTAATCCCGTTGTTGATCGAGGGGCGCAGCGAACGCAGCCGGCGGAAAGCATCGGGGGAGCGCATTAGCCGCGGGAGGTTGCGATCGAGCGGGCGTGGCGGATCGTCCGGATGCATCCCCATTCGAACCCCTGCCTCCTCGGCTACCGGGACCACCGCGTCGAGGAAGTACCCAAGCGCGTCCCACATCTGCTCCTCGGTGACCTCACCCGGGGCGACCAACGGTTTCATGTCCGCGGTATCGGCCAGCCGGAATCCGGTGACCAGGGCCCCACCCCGCACGACGATCTCGGTGTTAGTGCGCCCCCAGCTCGACAGGGCCATCCAGTTGTAACAGAGCGTGCGCAGGCCGAGATTTCCCATTGCCCTGAGCTGAGTGATGACGTGTTCGATCTGCTCGTCGCGGCCGGGCAGCCCCAGCCGCACCTTGTCCATCGGAGCGGTGTCTTCGACACCGATCATCGTCAAGTCGTGTTCGGCGAAGATGCCCATGTCGCGGCTGAGTGCCGCTTCGCCCCATGGGGTGTCCTCGGCTGCAGCACTGCCGAATCCGTTCTTGCCGACGGAGGCGAACATCCGCTGGTCTTGTTCCCCGCCGTTGAGGGAGGCGATGACGGTGTTAACGCCGGCCTGCTTGATCAAGTTCCACATCGGCTCGGGGCGGGGAGCGAGGAATTCGCTGAGTTGAATCATGGGGATGCCTTTCTGACGTTTCGTGAGTAAGTGGGCGCCCTACTGGGCGGGTTCGGTTTTCTCGGGGATCGCGGCGGCAATTCTTGCCAGCAACCCGCCATCCACGCGGATCTCCGCGCCCGTCATGAAGCTGGCTCGCGGGC
Source organism: Salinibacterium sp. (assembly GCA_025352485.1). Lineage (GTDB taxonomy): Bacteria > Actinomycetota > Actinomycetes > Actinomycetales > Microbacteriaceae > Rhodoglobus. The sequence continues at coordinate 494 of JANXTJ010000006.1, read as the reverse complement.
TGGTGACGAAGGAGACGACCGCCCCGAGTTCGCCGGGTTGGCCCACCCGACCGAGGGGGTGCATTCTGCCCCACTGGGCGATGACATTCTCCGTGCCCTCCGCGGTGCCGTCACCCCATAGCTCGGCCGAGGTGCGCAGCATCGGGGTGTCTACCGATCCCGGAAGAATGCTGTTCACCCGCACGCCGTATACGCCCTCGTCGACGGCCATTGCACGGGCGAGTGCATTGAGCGCACCTTTGCTCGTCGTGTAGGCGGCAACCTGCGCCTGGGTCGCGACTCCCTGCACGGACGAGATGATGGCGATGCTGCCGGCCGGGCTCTGGCGCAGAGAGGGCAGTGCTGCCTTGGCCGCGAGGTAGACCCCGGTCACGTTTACGGCGAACACCTCATTCCAGACCTCCAGTGGTGTTGACACGACGTCGCCGTAGCGCTGGATGCCGGCCGACGTCACGAGGATATCGATCTGCCCAAAGTGGCTGAGGGCGGTATCG
>JANXTJ010000331.1 GCA_025352485.1 Salinibacterium sp. | reverse complement strand
CGCGGCCTCGCGGGCGCGCTGACCCTGCATCCGGCCACCCCGCTGAAGGGCCCGCCCCCCTCGATCAGCGCCTTTGACAGTGACGGGGCAGAGGCCCGCTCTGTCGCAAATTCGATCGCCGCCGAAATTGCGGCGGGCATGCGGCCGGAGTCGATCGCCGTTCTGTTCCGAATCAACGTGCAGTCGCAGGTAATCGAAACTGCGCTCGGCGACGCGGGGGTGCCGTTCATGGTGCGCGGCTCGACGAAGTTCTTCGACCAGCGCGAGGTGAAGGAGGCCCTCATGCTGCTGCGCGGCGCCTCCGTCAATACCGCGAGCGAACCGCTCTTCAAGACCGTCAGCGATGTCTTGCGCTCGATCGGCTGGTCGCAGGAGCCCCCGGAGGTTCGTGGCGCTGTGCGAGACCGGTGGGAGTCGCTGAACGCCCTGATGCATCTCGCCGAGGAGGCGCCAGCGAGCACGACGCTGCGCCAGTTCGTCGACGAACTATTTGAGCGCCAGTCCGGCCAGCACGAACCGGTGCTCAGCGCCGTGACGCTCGCGACCCTGCACTCAGCCAAAGGCCTCGAGTGGGACTGCGTGTACCTCGTCGGGCTCGCAGAGGGGCTCATGCCGATCAGCTACGCGAAGGATCCCACGGCGATCGACGAAGAGCGCCGGCTGCTCTATGTGGGCGTCACCCGCGCGCGGCGCAAGCTCGGGTTGAGCTGGTCTACCGCAGCACAGGGGCGCGGCCAACGCCAGCCCAGTCGTTTTCTCGCGGACCTGCGCTAACTCGCCGGGCCGCAGAGCCCGCGCTGGAACTGGCGTCGGATTCGGGCCCCATCACAAACTCGATGCCGCGGCACCCGCAGTCGACATGGGGCTGCCACCTCAGGTAGTCGCGGCGCCCGGTCGCGGCGTCGATGCGCACCGACACCGCGTCACCCGCTCCGCTGGCGAGCCGTTGCATGGTCATTCGAAGCGCCTCGGCAGCACCCTCGAGCAGCACAGTCGACTGCGGCCCCAGCGGGCGGCCGAGTAGCTGCGTGGCAATCGCCGGCCAGGCGGGGTCGGCGTCTCTGCGGTGAAGTTCTAGACACAGCAGGCACGGGCCGATCCCGGGCTCGACGATCGGGCCCACCGTCACCGCGCCGTCGCTGATCACGACGGGCAGGTGGGGCACGTCGCGGCGCAACCAACGGCTGTGAAGCATCGGCGGGGTGACGTAGTCGTGCACGAGGATGGCGAGATCGGGGCCGATGTCTGCCGCCCCGGCGACAGCGGGGGACAGTTCTACGTGTGTGCCGGTGGCCGTCAGGGCTCGAATCAGGGTGTCCGCGAGCGGGCCCCCGCCCGAGATCGTGACGAGGTCGACCCGGGCGACCGGGGGCGTGAGCAAAACCGGAGCAATCGTCAGCAGGAGGCAATCCACCTCGCCGTCGGCGCCGTGCGCGATCATCGTGAGGCCGGGCCGGCTCACCCCCACGGTGAGGGCGGCGACCAGCCGCTCCTGGGTTTCGGTGACGTCATCGATTCGCAGCATCGGCGGGTCGACACCGAACTGGATGCTGTTCGGTGTGCGCCACACCATCGGATACCTCGGGTCGAGCTTGAGCACCATGCGGTCAATCGTGGCGCGGGCCGCTGACCCACGAGCGGACCGTCCACAGCGCTACGGCAGAGCGGGAACTGGCACCGAATGCGGCAGCGGCCTACTGCTCGTGCGGCCGGTCGGTTGTGTCGTCGTTGAGCAGGTCTTCGATCGCCTGGTCGATATCGTCTGGCACGGGCTCGCCGGCCGTGATGCGCGCGATCAGTGGGCCGGGATCGTCGACGTCGTCACCGGTGGGAACAAGGTCGGGGTGCGACCACAGGGCGTCACGCTTTTCGGGGCCGACGGCATCCGTGATCGCCTGCCACATGGCGGCAGCTTCACGCAGGCGACGGGGGCGCAGTTCGAGGCCGACCAGGGTCGCGAAAGCCGACTCCGCTGGCCCTCCCGATGCGCGGCGTCTGCGCACCGTCTCGGCGATTGCCGCGCTCGACGGCAGGCGCTTGGTCGCTTCGGCGGTGACGACATCCACCCAGCCCTCGACGAGGGCGAGCATGGTTTCGAGGCGGCCGAGGGCGGCGAGCTGGTCATCGCTTTTGGGGGGGATCAGCGCGCCACTGGTCATCGCTTCGCGCAGCTCCTCGGGGTTGTTGGGGTCGAAGTCGCTGGCCAGTTCTTCGAGTCGAGCCGTGTCGATGTGGATGCCCTGAGCAAACTCGGTTATCGAGGTGAGCAGTTGCAGTCGCAGCCATTTGGCGTGGCGGAAAAGTCGCGCGTGAGCGAGCTCGCGCACCGCGAGGTAGAGCTGCACTTGGTCGACGGGAATGTCGAGGCCGGTGCTGAAACCCAGAACATTCTGCGGAAGAATCGCGGCCTGCTGCCCGGTGCCAGCTGAACCATCGAGCAGCGGGATGCCGATGTCGCCCCCGGAGACGACCTCACTGGCGAGCTGGCCGACGACCTGCCCCAGTTGCATGGCGAACAGCGTGCCGCCCACATTGCGCATCAGCTTTGACGCGCCCGCGATCATTTCGTCGTATTCCTCGGGCGAGGTGTCGCCGGGCGCCTGCTCGCTGAGCACATCGGTGAGCGAGTTGGCGATGGAGCCGGCCACCGGCTCGGCCAGCAGCGTCCACACCGGCATGGTCGCGGTAACCCACTCCTGCCGGCTCATCAGTTTCGGGGCCTCGGTCAGGGGCGAGATCGAGGTGACGTCATCCAGCCAGAGGGACGCCACATGAAAGGCCTGCTCGAGCTGGGAGCGTTCTGCGGGCAACGACACGACGGTGCCGCGCCCGGCGATTCCTTTGGCCTGCTCAAGCGCGAGCCCCCAGTTAATTCCGTCACCGCTGTTCTGCAGGGCATTCTGCAATTGCGCGATAAGTTGCGCCACCATTTCGGGATCGTTGGGCAGTCCGGCCGCCCCCGCGAGCTTGGCCGGGTCGATATTGGTGTTCCCCGCGAGGAAATCACGCAACATCTCACGGAACTCGTCTTCGGGATTGTTCCTGCCGTCATCCCGCGAATCTTCAGGCATGGCAACTACGCTAGCCGCTGCACGGTCGACCCGGTCGTGTTTCACCCCGGCCTGATGCCCTTGGCTATGCGCCCGTGGCGAACACCCGTTTCGCCCACACCTCGAGGACCTTCGTTGGCACTCTTCACCGATACCGAGCCCACCCCGCAGCCCCCGAGGCGCCGGTGGATCGGCTGGACTATTTTGGCCACAGCGCTGGCGGGCGTGGTCGTCGTCGCGCTGGTGCCAGCCCCTTACGTCATCGAGCAGCCCGGCCCCGTCTACAACGTGCTCGGGGATGTCACGGTGTCGGGCAACCAGGTTCCCCTGATCGAGGTTCGCAACGAGAAGACCTACCCGACGGCCGGAACACTCGACATGCTCACGGTGAGCCTGCGAGGTGACCGTCAGCAGCTGCCCTCCTGGTTCGACATCGCCATGGCCTACCTTGACCCCAGCAAGGCCGTCGTGCCCGTCGACGAGATTTATCCCGTGGGCACCAGCATTGAGCAGTCCAACCAGCAGGGCCAGATCGACATGCAGAACTCCCAGAAGGAGGCGGTTGCCGCCGCCCTCACCGAACTGGGCTACAAATTTTCCAGTACCCTCACCGTTGCTCAGGCTGTGACCGGCGGACCAGCGGAGGGAAAACTCAAGGCCGGCGACACCATCGTCAGTCTGAACGGCACCCCCTACTCTGATGTGTCTGCACTGCGCGTCGGCATTGCCGCCAACGGGGTGTCCAAGCCCGCCGTCATCGTGATTGAGCGCGCGGGCGTGCGCCAGACGGTCGAGATCACCCCAACGCTCAGCGCCGGCGACACTCCCGTACCCGTCGTGGGGATCGTCGTCGGAAGCGACTACACCTTCCCGGTCGATGTGACGATCCAGCTCGAGAATGTGGGCGGTCCGAGCGCCGGGCAGATGTTTGCTCTGGGCATCATCGACAAGCTCACGCCCGGTGAGCTCAACGGCGCCAAGACCGTCGCGGGAACGGGGACGATCACCGCCGACGGCACTGTGGGGCCGATCGGCGGTATCCGTCAAAAGCTTTACGGGGCCAAGAATGCCGGCGCCAAGTACTTTCTGGCACCGGCCCAGAACTGCGATGAAGTTACCGGCCATATCCCCAGTGGGCTCACCGTTTTCGCGGTCAAGACCCTGAGTGATTCGCTCGCGGCACTCACGGCAATCTCGTCGGGCGGCGCCACGTCGGGGCTGCCCAGCTGCCCCGCGAGCTAAGCGGGCAACTCGTCGGGCGAAGTTCCCGGCTTGCCACATTACGATGGGGCGCAGTCCACCGAGTACAGGAGCGCCCCCAGTGTCGAGCCAAGCCACGTCCCCCGTGAACCGCACCAGAACCGTTCTCACGATCACGGCAGTCGTCATTGCCGCGCTCGTGATCGTGTTCTTCGTCGTCGCGAACCTTTACACCGATGTGCTCTGGTTTAGCCAGGTCGGTTACCTCAACGTGCTCACCACCCAGTGGATTGCCGCCGGAGTGATGTTCGTCGTCGGCTTCCTTGCGATGGCGCTCCCGGTCTGGATCAGCATCGAGGTGGCGTTCCGTTCGCGCCCGGTCTACGCGAAGCTCAACTCGCAGCTCGATCGCTACCAGCAGGTGATCGAGCCGCTGCGACGTCTGGCAATGATCGGCATACCCGTCGTGCTCGGAATCTTTGCGGGAGTCTCCACCTCGACGCACTGGCAGACAGTTTTGCAGTGGCTCAACAAGACCTCGTTCGGGCAGAAAGACCCGCAGTTCGGGCTGGATGTCTCGTTCTACTTCTACGACCTGCCGATGTACCACGCCGCTCTTGGTCTGGCCTCCGCCGTTGTGTTGATCGCCGGGCTTGCTGCACTCGCCACCAGCTACCTGTACGGAGCCCTGCGGTTTAGCGGCCGTGAGGTGCGCATCTCGCGCTCCGCGCGCGTGCAGCTCGCCGTGACCGCTGCACTGTTCCTGGCGCTGCAGGCCGTGAGCATCTGGTTCGACCAGTACACGACCCTGTATTCCAAGGGCCAGGGTTTCCTCGACACCGGAGCCGGCTACACCGAGGCGAATGCGACCATCCCCGGTCGCGCCATCCTCGCCGGCATCGCGGCCCTCGTCGCCATCCTGTTCATCGTCACTGCCATCATCGGGCGCTGGCGGTTGCCGGTCATCGGCACGGCTCTTCTGCTGGTCAGCGGGCTGATCATCGGCAGCATTTACCCCTGGGTCTTGCAGCGTTTTCAGGTCGAGCCGAGCGCGAAGACGTACGAGGCGCCATATATCCAAAGAAGTATCGATGCCACCCGAAGTGCTTACGGCGTCTCCGGGGTGACCGAGGTGCCCTACAGCGCGACGACCAACGCGAAGCCGGGTGCGCTGCGTGCC
>JANXTJ010000078.1 GCA_025352485.1 Salinibacterium sp. | reverse complement strand
ACCCCAAACGCGCGCGCGAGTTTGTCGATCTTCTGCGCGCGGCCCAAGCGTGGCAGGTCGCTGCCATCGCGCACCACGCGGCCGCGTGCCTCGAAGTCAGTGAGAAAGTCACGCGCCCAGGCGGCATCCGAACGCGTCGGGCTGATGACCTCGTTGATGATGGGCAACTGGTCGGTGTCGAGGCAGAGTTTGCCGGTCATCCCGAGGGCGACGGCCACCCCGCCCTGCTCCCGCAGCATCGGGTGGTTTGACCCGACGGTGGGACCATCGATGGGGCCGGGCAGGTTGCCCACCCGGCTGGCGATCACCAACCGCGACCGTGGATAGGCCATCGCCAAGTCGTCGGCGCTGGTGCCGGTATCGCGGCGGTAGTCCCCACTGCCGAAAGCGAGGCGGTAAGCGCCACGGGCACGGGCGATGCCGGCGGCCTCCTCGATGCCGAGCGCCGACTCGACGAGGGCAATCACCGGGGTCGACCCGTGCAGGCGGTCAAAAGTCTCCGTCACGTGGGCGGCGGCTTCGGTCTTCGCCAGCATCACCCCGGCAAGGCCCGGCAATCCGACAAGAGCGTCGACGTCGCGTGACCAGAAATCGCTCGTGCGATCGTTGATGCGCACCCAGGCGCTGCCGCCACGATCCAGCCAGTCGATGATGTAGCCGCGCGCCGCATCCTTCATACCGGGGTCGACCGCATCCTCGACGTCGAGAATGATCTGGTCGGCGCGCGAACGCTCCGCAGCATCAAAGGTTTCGGGGTGATTGGCGTTCACCAGGAGCCACGAGCGGGAGATCTCCGCGGACACGGTGCGGCTCGTGCGGGGCAAGCGAGGGTGGTCCATGGAGTCTCTTCTCATCGGGTGCCCTCCTATTGTGGGCCAGAAGTCGGCCGGCGTCGGCCAGCCGACAGCCGAAGTAGGCCAGCAGAACTCAGCCGGCCAGAACCTTGGTGATCCGCTGCAGGCTCACCGGTTCGGCCGCCGGCAACTGTTGCGCGAACAGCGAAAGCCTGAGCTCCTCCAACATCCAGCGGGCCCGGATGATCCGTGGTTCTGCCCCCGCAGCGAGCGGCAATTCGCCGCCCGCGCCACGGTACCGATCGGTCGCCAGCGCCACCTCCGACATCCACGCTCGGTCGCGCGACGAATTCTCCGCGAGCTTGCTCACTCGGTAACTGAGCCCATCGAGGTAGATCGGGATGCGGCGCAGCCGTTCCAGCCCGGTCGCCGCGACGAAACCGGGGCCGGTCTGGCCCGCGTAAACCAACGCGTCCAGCTGCGCGCGCGCGTCGCCGAGCGGGCCGATCAGCGCCATGTTGGTGCTGGCGCGGATCGCCTTATCGGCGGCGCGCGCAGAGGCGACGATTCGCGATACTAGGGCGACCGTCTGAAAAAGCGAGTCGACAATGACGGCCGAGATGTCATCCCGAGCATTCTCGAACTCGGGCTTCGACCAGATCTCGCGGTCACCGATCACGGCATCGATGCAAGCCACCATGCAGTCCTCGAACAGGGCGGCCGTCGTGCGGTACGGGCTCTGCGCGAGCACCAGCTTCTCCTGGCTCGTGAGGTGCTCCTGCACGTAGCCGGTCGGCGACGGGATACCGAGCAGCAGCAGCCGCCGAACCCCGATTCGGTGCGCTGCGGCCTGGTCCTCCGCTGTGCTCATCAGTCGAATCGCGACCGTGGCACCCTCGTCCACGAGCGCGGGATAGGCGCGGATAGTGTTGCCGCCGTGCTTGACATCACGGTTGCGGTCGAGCGACTCGAAGTCCCAGGCGGTGAGGCCGGCGCGCTCCAGCGTGTCACGGGGTGTCTCGACGACGCGCGCGACGCTCGCCCGCGCGGCCGGCTTGAGGCTGGCCTGCAGGGCGCTCAACACCTTGCCGCTGGCGACCGTCGCACCGCCCTCATCCTGCACGGTGAAAGTCACCCGCAGGTGCGCGGGCACCCGCTCGAGGTCGAAGTCGCCCGTGCCGACGGGCGTGAAGGTTTTGGCCGCGATCTCGCGGGCGAGGAATTCGGTGAGGGATGCGGTGCTTGCTACCGGAGCCTCGGCCAGCAGTGTGCGCGCCCAGTCGGCGGCCGGCACGACGTTGCGTCTGATGTTCTTGGGCAGCGATCGGATGAGCGCGGTGACCAGCTCTTCGCGAAGGCCGGGCACCTGCCAATCGAAGCCGTCTTTCTTGAGCCCGGCCAACAGCGGCAGGGGCACCGCGACGGTCACCCCGTCGTCATCGGCGCCCGGCTCGAAGCGATAGCTCAGCGCGAGGGTCTGGTCGCCCTGCGCCCAGGTGCTCGGAAACGCGCCCTCGTCGAGCTCCGCTACCTCATCGGCCACCAGGTTTTCGGCCGTCATGGTGAGCAGGTCGGGAGTCTCGACTTTGGCTTTCTTCCACCACCCTTCGAAGTCGCGGGTGGAGGCGATATTGGCCGGGATGCGCCGGTTGTAGAAGTCAAAGATTGCCTCGTCGTCGTGCAGAATATCCCGACGCCGGGTGCGCTCCTCGAGCTCGGCGAGCTCTCGTCGAAGCGCGCGGTTGGCCCGATCGAAGGCCTGCTGTGACTCCCACTCACCCTCGACGAGGGCATGCCGAATGAAAAGCTCGCGCGCGTACTGCGGGTCGATGCGCAAGAACTGCACCCGCCGCTTCACGATGATCGGGATGCCGTAGAGGGTCACCCGCTCCCACGCGACCACCGAGCCCTGCTTCTTCTCCCAGTGCGGCTCCGAGTAGGTGCGCTTGGCGAGATCTCCGGCGATCGGTTCGGCCCAGGCCGGGTCAATGGCGGCGTTGGTGCGCGCAAAGAGCCGGCTGGTTTCTACGAGCTCCGCGCTCATGATCGCCGCGGGCTGCTTCTTGATCAGGGCCGAACCGGGAAAAATCACGAACCGGCTCTGGCGCGCGCCGACATAGTCTTTCTTTGCCGCATCCTTGAGGCCGAGCTGGCTGAGCAGCCCCGCCAGCAGCGATCGGTGGATGCCGTCGGGGTTGGCGTGCGCGTCGCCGACAACCAGACCCAGCGGCTTGGCGATCCGGGCCAGTTGGCGAAAGACGTCTTGCCATTCGCGCACCCGCAGGTAGTTGAGGTACTCGGATTTCATCAGGCGGCGGAACGCGTTGCCCGACAGTCCTGCGTTCTTTTCCTCCAGATAATTCCAGAGGTTGAGCAGCGTAAGGAAGTCACTGGTCGGGTCGACAAATCGGGCGTGCTGTTGGTCGGCCTGGGCCCGACGCTCGAGCGGCCGCTCGCGCGGGTCTTGGATGCTGAGGCCAGCCACGATTGCCATCACCTCGCGGGTCGTCGCGTGCTGCTTCGACTCCACGACCATGCGCCCGAGGCGCGGATCGATCGGCAGCTGCGCCAACTGTGAGCCGACGCGTGTGATGACGTCTGCGCCGGTGGCGGAGTCTTTCGTGACCGCGCTCAGTTCACGCAGCAGGTCGAGACCATCTTTGATGCCGCGCGAATCGGGCGGTTGCAGAAACGGAAAGTTGGCGATGTCGCCGAGCCCGAGCGAGATCATCTGCAGGATGACCGCCGCCAGGTTTGTGCGCAAAATCTCGGGCTCGGTGTATTCCGAACGCCGAGCGAAGTCCTCTTCGGAGTACAGCC
>JANXTJ010000076.1 GCA_025352485.1 Salinibacterium sp. | reverse complement strand
CCGCCAGCACATCGCCGTCGGCAAGGTTCTTCGTGAGGTCGAACACGACCTGGTAGAACTCGACTCTGTGAAGGGCGAAGACCCGATGGACGAGCTCGCTCGCCGCCGGGTCATCCGCGCGTCCTAGGCACGCTTGACCGGGTCTGGCTAGATCGGCTCGTCGGCGAACTCGCCGATGCGCGCCGTGCGCATAACCCGCTCGAGAAGCTGGTCGAAGTTGCGCGCCATCTCCTGAGCGCTTTCGCCCGGCCAGACGTGTAGCGGCTTCGCGGCTCCCTGCGCCTGCTGCAGCGAGGTGCGTTCGGGGAGCTGCGGGCTGAGAACGAGCGGCCCGAACATGTCGCGAAGCTCTTTGATTCGAAACTGGTGCTCGAGCGACTGCACGCGCAGCCGGTTAACGATGATCCCGAGCGGTTGAAGCCGCGGGGACAGCCCGCGACGGATCTCCTCGATCGCCCGCAACGCACGATCCGCGGCGGCCACCGAGAACAGCCCGGGCTCAGTCACGATCGTGACACGGTCGCTGGCGGCCCAGGCGGTACGGGTGAGGGCGTTTAAAGAGGGTGCGCAGTCGATGAGAACGAGGTCATAGTCGGCCTCGACGTTAGCCAGGGCCTCCTCAAGCTTCCAAATGTCGCGGATGCTGGGGTGCGGCCCGTCGAAATTGATCGCCGAGGGTGAGCCGATGAGCACGTCAATCTTGCCGGGACGCCCCTTGGTCCACCCGCTGGGCGCGATTGCCGCGCGCACGATCTTCTCTTTGGGAGAGGCAAGCACATCGGCGACGTTGAGATGGCCGGTGACGTCGATGTCCATACCGGTCGACACGTCGGATTGGGGGTCGAGATCGACGACGAGGGTTCGCAGCCCACGAGCGAAAGCGGCCGAGGCTAACCCGAGCGTCACTGTGGTCTTTCCCACGCCACCCTTGAGGGAGCTGACGCTGAGTACATGCACGAGTAACGACGATACCTTCACTACTGTTAAAGAACCTAAATCGTGGCCCGGTTTGCGCATGCACATGGGCAATTGCCAGTCTTGGCGCCCCATAGGCTGGGCTCGTCGAAAGGACAGCATGTTCACGAAGATTCTCGTAGCAAATAGAGGCGAGATTGCCATTCGCGCCATGCGCGCCGCATTCGAGCTCGGCGCGAAGACCGTCGCGGTGTTTCCTTACGAGGATCGCAACTCGATGCACCGGCTGAAGGCCGACGAGGCCTACCAGATTGGCGAGAAGGGGCATCCCGTTCGTGCCTATCTCGACATCGACGAGATTATTCGGGTGGCAAAAGAGTCGGGCGCCGACGCGATCTATCCCGGTTATGGGTTTCTTTCCGAGAACCCCGACCTCGCTCAGGCCGCCGCGGCGGCCGGCATCACGTTCATCGGGCCGCCGACTCGGGTGCTCGAAATGGCGGGCAATAAGGTCACGGCAAAAGAGCACGCCATTCAGGCCGGCGTGCCGGTGCTCGCCTCGACTCCGGCATCCCGCGACATCGAAGAACTCCTTGCAGGGGCGGAAGCGATTGGTTTCCCGATCTTCGCCAAGGCGGTGGCCGGTGGTGGGGGCAGGGGCATGCGGCGGGTCGAGTCGATGGGCGGCCTGCGCGGGGCCCTCGAGGAAGCAATGCGCGAGGCCGACAGCGCCTTCGGTGACCCCACAATGTTTCTGGAACAGGCCGTCGTGCGCCCCCGGCACATTGAGGTGCAGATCCTTGCCGACTCGACGGGCGAGACGGTGCACCTGTTCGAGCGTGACTGCTCGGTGCAGCGACGCCACCAGAAGGTCATCGAGATCGCGCCGGCACCAAACCTCGACGAGAGCATTCGCCAAGCGATGTTTCGTGACGCGATCGCATTCGCGCGCTCCATCCGCTACCAGAACGCCGGCACCGTCGAATTTCTGTTGGACACCGTCGGGGATCGGGCGGGCCAGCACTTCTTCATCGAGATGAACCCGCGCATTCAGGTCGAGCACACGGTGACCGAGGAGGTCACAGACGTTGACCTGGTGCAGTCCCAGATGCGGATTGCCGCGGGGGAGACGCTCGAGCAGCTCGGGCTCCAGCAGCAGAACATTCGTCTGCGTGGGGCGGCGCTGCAGTGCCGCATCACCACGGAGGACCCGGCCGCGGGATTCCGGCCTGACACCGGAAAAATCACGACCTATCGTTCGCCCGGTGGGGCCGGCATCCGCCTCGACGGGGGAACCGTCGCCGCCGGAGCGCAGGTCTCGCCTTACTTCGACTCGATGCTCGTGAAAATGACCTGCCGTGGGCGCGACTTTAGCGCAGCGGTGACCCGGGCCAAGCGTGGACTGGCCGAGTTTCGGCTGCGTGGCGTGACGACGAACATCCCGTTCCTGCAGGCCGTGCTCGACGATCCCGACTTCGCGGTCGGCGACCTGAGCACCGCATTCATCGAGGAGCGCCCGTGGCTGGTGCGCGGCCATGTCTCGAAGGACCGTGGCACGAAGGTGTTGTCGTGGCTCGCGGATGTGACGGTGAACCAGCCCAACGGGTCGGGCGCGGGTCTCGC
>JANXTJ010000311.1 GCA_025352485.1 Salinibacterium sp. | reverse complement strand
CTGGCGCCAGCGTAGACGAGGTTCCAGCCGCGGGCGCCCAGGGCCGCCGTCGCACGGTTTTCTTCGTGGACCGCGACGCGGCTGCCGAGGTTCCCGCCAACCTCATTACACCGACCTACTACTAGCCAGCTGCTGCTTGGCTAAAAGAAACAGCCCTGCTCACCACCTGAAGGCGGGAGCAGGGCTGTTTTTTCGGTAAATCAGGAAGCCGCGACCGTTCCGCGGCGGGCGCGAAGCTGAACCAGGGCATCCTCGAGGAGCTGCACGGCTTCCTCTTCGGTGCGACGTTCTTTTACATAGGCGAGGTGGGTTTTGTAGGGCTCCACCTTGGACAGCTCCGGCGGGTTCTCCTTGTCGCGCCCGGCGGGAAGACCGGAGGCCGGGCAGTCGATCGTCGCCGGGATCTCATCGTCGGGAAGCGCCGCCGAGAAATAGCGGGTCGTTTCGTTGCCGAGGGCATCCCAGTAGGAGACCTTCACCCGGTCTGCGTGAAAGCCCCGATCCTGTTCGCCCATCGGGCCGGCTCCGACACGGGAACCCCTGATTGCACTACCGCCTGATGCCACGACTTGCTCCTAGAGTCCGGTATCGAACTTGGTGATCAGACCAAGCACGACGATGCTGGTGACCCACACGACGGCGAGGATCACGGTGATGCGGTTGAGGTTGCGCTCGGCAACGCCCGAGGCACCGAGGTTGCTCGTGACGCCGCCGCCGAACATGTCTGAGAGTCCTCCACCGCGACCTCGGTGCAGCAGGATGAGGAGCGTCAGCAGGAGGCTCGTAATTCCGAGCAACACCTGCAAAACAACCTGAAGGATTTGCAACGTAGACCTCTCAAAAAGTGTTGGGGCGTGACCAAACTGAGGCCAAACCAACGCCAAGCATACCCGTTTGCCGGGTAGGACCTGTGCAGTGCGGGGAAGGCTTGCTTAGAAAGCGTGCTTCTGGTAACGGATGATTCCAGAGAACTCATCGATATCGAGGCTTGCCCCGCCGACAAGTGCCCCATCGACGTTGGGCTGCTTCATGAAGCCGCCGATATTCGTCATCTTGACCGAACCGCCGTAGAGCACGCGCGTCTTCTCGGCAACATCGGCACCGAGCACCTCGAGCAGTACTGCCCGAAGTGCGGCGCAGACATTCTCGGCCTCGACTGGTGTTGCCGCCTTGCCGCTGCCGATGGCCCAGACGGGCTCGTAGGCAACAACGATGTCGGAGGCAGATTTGACCCCCTCGAGCGCCTTGCGTAACTGGGCCACGGGGACGGCGCTCGGCCCGAACTCTTCGAGGTCCTGTGCGCTCTCTCCGACGCAGATGACCGGGACGAGTCCGTGCTTCAGCGCCGCGGCGATCTTTGCCGCGACTACCTCGTCGGTCTCAGCATGCATCATGCGACGTTCCGAGTGGCCGATGATGACGTAGGTGCAGTCAAGCTTCGACAAGAACTGGCCGGAGATCTCACCGGTGTACGCACCTGAATCGGCAGCAGAGAGGTCCTGTGCACCGTAGATCAGCGGAAGCTTGTCAGCGGCTACGAGGTTCTGAACGGCCCGCAGGTCGGTGAAGGGCGGGAAGACAGCGACCTCGACGTCGGCGAAGTTATGGCCAGCATCCTTGAGGTTCCAGGCGAGCTTCTGAACGAAGGCGATCGCCTGGAGGTGGTCCAGGTTCATCTTCCAGTTGCCGGCGATGAGCGGAACGCGCCCCGCGCCCTGTTTTGCCGAATTTACGCTTGCCATCCGAGGACCTCCAGTCCTGGCAGGTGCTTACCCTCGAGAAACTCGAGGCTCGCACCGCCTCCGGTTGAAATGTGGCCGAACTGGTCGTCCATGAATCCGAGCGCGCGCACGGCGGCGGCGGAATCGCCACCGCCGACGACCCCAAACCCGGTGATGTTGCTCAGTGCCGTTGCTACAGCTTTCGTTCCCGCCGCGAACGGTGCGAGCTCGAAGACGCCCATCGGGCCATTCCAGAACACCGTCTTGGACGCCGCGATGACCTCGGCAAATCGCGCCGACGAGGCTGGGCCGATGTCGAGTCCCAGTCCGGATGCACCGAACGGTGTGTCTTCGATGGCGTCGGCCGCGGTGATCTGCACCTCCGCATCCGCCCCAAACTTCGAGGCAACGACGATGTCGGTCGGCAGGATGATCTCTACGCCGAGGTTCTTCGCCTGCTCGAGGTAACCCCTGACGGTGTCGACCTGGTCCTGTTCGAGCAGGCTGGCGCCGACCCTGTGGCCCTGCGCCACGAGGAAGGTAAAGAGCATCCCCCCACCAATGAGCAGGGTCGTGACCTTGGGCAGCAACGCACCAATGACATCGAGCTTGTCGGAGACTTTTGACCCGCCGAGAACCACCGAGTACGGCTTTTCGGGGTTGACGGTGAGGCGCTCGAGCACCCCGAGTTCGGTCTGAATCAAGAGCCCGGCGGCGCTGGGCAACTCCCCGGCAAGCTCGTAGACACTCGCCTGCTTGCGGTGCACGACCCCGAATCCGTCGGAGACGAGAGCATCGCCGAACTGCGCGAGCGTGTGCGCGAAATTCTTGCGCTCCTCGTCGTCTTTGCTGGTCTCCGCCGCCGTGAAGCGGAGATTCTCGAGCAGCGCGACATCGCCATCGCCGAGCGCATCGACGGCAGCTCGTGCCGCCGGGCCAACCGTATCGGTGGCGAAGGCCACCGGTGTGCCGAGTAGTTCAGCCAACCGCTGTGCGACCGGCGCCAGACTGAACTCAGCGTCAGCCTGGCCCTGAGGTCGGCCTAGGTGCGAAATGACGACCACGCGTGCGCCGGCGCTGATGAGCGCGTTGAGCGTCGGCACGGAGGCGCGGATGCGCCCGTCATCCATGATCTGGCCGTCCGTCAGCGGAACGTTCAGATCACAACGGACGATAACCCGTTTGCCGGCGAGATTGCCCAGCGACTCAATGGTGCGAAGTGCCATCGCCTTGATCAGAGCTTGGCGCCGACGAACTCGGTGACGTCGACGAGGCGGTTCGAGTAACCCCACTCGTTGTCGTACCAGGACGCGACCTTGACCTGATCACCGATCACCTTGGTGAGGCCGGCATCGAAGATGGAGGAGTGCGGGTCGCCGACGATGTCGCTGGAGACGATCTCGTCTTCCGTGTACTTCAGGATGCCCCTCAGCGGCCCCTCGGCCGCAGCCTTATAGGCCGCGTTGACCTCTTCAACGGTGACCGGGCGCGAGGCCGTGACCGTGAGGTCGGTGATCGACCCGGTGATGACCGGCACTCGCAGCGCGTAGCCGTCGAGCTTGCCGACGAGCTCGGGGATGACCAGGCCGAGCGCCTTAGCGGCACCGGTGGAGGTGGGGATGATGTTTGCCGCAGCCGCGCGCGCGCGCCGCAGGTCGGAGTGCGGGCCATCCTGCAGGTTCTGGTCTGCGGTGTAGGCGTGGACGGTCGTCATCAGCCCGCGCTCGATGCCGAAGTTCTCCATGAAGACCTTGGCCAAGGGCGCGAGGCAGTTTGTGGTACACGAGGCGTTCGAGATGATGTCGTGCACGGCGGCGTCGTAGGTGCCCTCATTGACGCCCAACACGAGAGTGGCGACGTCGGCACCGCTGGCCGGGGCCGAGATGATGACCTTCTTGGCGCCGGCGGTGATGTGCTTACGGGCATCTTCGCTCTTAGTGAAACGACCGGTGGACTCGATCACGATATCGACGCCCAGTTCGCCCCACGGCAGCAGCGCGGGGTCACGCTCGGCGAGCACCTTGATGGGCTTGCCGTTGACGAGGATCGTGTCGCCCTCGACGGTGATGGTGGCCCCCAGTCGGCCGCCGACGGTGTCGTACTTGAGCAGGTGGGCGAGAGCGGCCGGGTTGTCGAGGTCGTTGACGGCCACGATTTCGAGGTCGCTGCCCTTAGCCAGTGCGGCCCGTAAGAAGTTGCGGCCGATCCGACCGAATCCGTTGATGCCGATCTTGACGCTCACTAGTGCTCCTGGTGTACTCATGCGTCGTGGGACGCGTCCTGCGTGGTGGGGGGAAATGAGGCGTGGCCGGAACCCGGGGGCCCCGGCCACGATGCCGCTATGACAGTACCAGCAGCCCGTTCGTCTTTTCGCGCGCGGCGGCGAAGCGCTGCTGCACGTTGCCCCAGTTGGCAATGTTCCAGAACGCCTTCACATAGTCGGCGCGCACGTTCTTGTAGTC
>JANXTJ010000289.1 GCA_025352485.1 Salinibacterium sp. | reverse complement strand
CCCGCCGTTGTCGAGAATCAGATCCGGTTTCGCGCTCAGCACCTCGCGCAGATGTTTATCGTGTTCCACCGGGTCACTCGTCGGCCCGCCGATAACGTCAACGCCGCGCCTGGACAGGTAGTCGACCGTCTCCTGCTGCGTGGTGTTGAGGTTGCCCGTCGACACCAGACGGGCACCGCCCTGGGCGAGCGTCATGATCAGGGCAGCCGTCTTCGGCTCCAGATGGATGCCCGTGCCGATCGTCAGCCCGGCGAAGGGCCGCGTTCGCTCAAACTCCGTCGAGATCGCCGACAGCAACCGGCAGCTCTGGGCAACCCATTCAATTCGTGCGGTCATGCTGTTCCTTTCGGGGTGCGGTGACTCAGCGCTGCCAATCGGCCGGCAGCCAACTCCAGCACGTCAACCTTCTTGCAGAAGGCGAAGCGCACGAGGGTGGCGTATTCGGCGCGGTGCTCCGGGCGCACGAATGCGGTCAGCGGAATCCCGACCACCCCGGCAAGTGCAGGTAGCGCTCGGCAGAATTCGGCGGCATCGGTGGCGCCGAGCGGGGCAGCATCCGCGACGATAAAGTACCCGGACTGCGGCGGCGTGACCAAGAAACCTGCCGCCGTGAGTCCAGCACCGAGCAGCTGGCTCTTGTGCTGCAGGGCCGCCGCCGCGCCCGTGAAAAAGGTGTCGGGCATCCCGAGGCCCAGGGCAATCGCCGACTGAAACGGGGCCCCATTCACGTAGGTCAAGAACTGCTTCACAGCGAGGATCGCCTGCAGGATGGGCGCGGGTGCCACGATCCAACCGATCTTCCAGCCCGTGGTGCTGAAGGTCTTGCCGCCGCTGGAGATGGTCACGGTGCGCTCGAAGGCGCCGGGCAAACTGGAGATCGGGACGTGTTCCACCGCCTGCGTGCCCGAAGCCCGCTCCACCGAAGCCCGCTCCTTACCGCCGCCGAAGTTGAGGTGCTCGTAGACCTCGTCGGTGACGATTATGGCGTCGTGCCGGTGGGCGAGCTCGACGATCAACTCGAGCGTCTCGCGCGTCAGCACGGTGCCGGTCGGATTGTGTGGTGAGTTGATCAGGATCAGCCGGGTGCGATCGGTGATGGCCCCACGCAGGTCGTCGTGGTCGGGCTGAAAGGTGGGCGCACGCAGCGGCACCGTGACATGTGTGGCCCGGGAGAGTCCGATCAGGGCGGCGTAGGCGTCGTAAAACGGCTCGAGTGTGACGACTTCATCGCCCGTGTCGGTGAGCGCGAGAATGGTCGCGGCGAGAGCCTCGGTGGCCCCGGCGGTCACGAGAACTTGGGTCGCGGCATCCACTTGGATGCCGTAAAAACGGTTTTGGTGCGTGGCAATCGCTTCGCGCAATACGGGCAGGCCGAGGCCCGGCGGGTACTGGTTCGCCCCGTCTCTGATCGCCTGCCGAGCCGCCTCGAGCACCTCGTCCGGGCCATCCTCGTCGGGAAAGCCCTGGCCGAGATTGATCGCACCCGTGGATGCCGCGAGCACCGACATTTCCGCGAAAATTGTCGGGCGCAACTCGCCGTCGTCCCCCAGCAGCATTGCGCCGCGCGCGGCCCGGGTCCACGAGCCGCTCACGTTCACGCTGTCGCTCACCGCGCACCCTCGTTCGTCGTGATGTTCATCTTCACGCGAGCCTATTGGGCGTTCCTCACCGCTCCCACACACCCGCGCTGCCTCCGTAAATTGTGGATACTTCGCGCCGGCCGTTCGGCGTTGGCCCTAGCGTTTCGGGATGCGGAAACTCCCGTTCGTCACTCTCGCCGCGGTCGCGCTGCTGCTGGTTGGATGCGTGCCACAGGTCGCGGCGTCGCCCCCAACTCCTGCCGCTAGCGCGACTCCCGTGTTCGCGTCAGAGGCCGACGCGCTCGCGGCGGCCGTGGAGGCCTACGGCCGGTACTCGCGCGCTTCAGACGTTGTCGCACACGATGGGGGCAAAGACGTCGAGAGGATTGCGCCATTCGTCACCGCTGAATGGTTCGAGAAGGAGCGAACGTCGTTCGCTAAATTGGCGGCAAGTGGACAGCGGCAAGTTGGTTCTGGTTCGTTTAAGAATGCGACTTTGCAACGGCTTAATGATTTTGGAAATGGATCGGCAGAGG
>JANXTJ010000072.1 GCA_025352485.1 Salinibacterium sp. | reverse complement strand
CCGTCGCTGAACCGGCCACGCGACCGCTGACCTCGCGTGATCGGGTGATCAGCGCATGAGCGCGACCACTGTCGAGCTTCCCCGACCCGCCCGGTTCGGTGGCGCACTGCGCCGCGTCGTGCGTGGACGGGTGGATGACGCGCCCTGGGAGCGCCCGGCGCTAATCGGCCTGCTCGTGCTCACCGCCGTGCTCTACCTGGTCAACCTGGCAGCCAGCGGCTGGGCTAACTCGTTCTACTCCGCTGCGGCGCAGGCCGGTTCCGTCGACTGGACGGCGTTCTTCTACGGGTCTTCCGATGCCGCGAACTCGATTACCGTCGACAAACCGCCCGCCAGTCTGTGGCTCATGGCGCTCTCAGTGCGCCTGTTCGGGTTGAGTTCGTTCAGCATCCTGCTGCCGCAGGCGCTCATGGGTGTCGCAACGGTCGGCACGCTCTACGCCACGGTGCGCAGGCGCTTCCCGGCCGGAACTGCGCTGCTCGCCGGCGCCATCCTGGCCAGCACCCCGGTCGCCGCCCTGATGTTCCGGTTCAACAACCCCGACGCGCTGCTGGTGCTGCTCACCGCCCTCGCGCTGTATTTCACGCTGCGCGGGGTTGAGACGGGCAAGCTCACGTGGGTGCTCTGGGCCGGAGTCATGGTGGGGTTCGCGTTTCTCACCAAGCAGCTGCAGGGCTTCCTCGTGTTGCCCGTGCTGGGCCTGGTCTACCTCTGGGCCGCGCCGCTGGCCCTGCGCACCCGGCTCTGGCACGCGCTCGCCGCTCTCGGGGCCGTCGTCGTCTCGGCGGGCTGGTGGGTGGCCGTCGTGGAACTGGTGCCGGCCGCCATGCGCCCCTATATCGGCGGCTCGCAGACCAATAGCTTCCTCGAGCTCACCTTTGGTTACAACGGTTTCGGCCGGCTGACCGGCCAGGAGACGGGCAGCGTCACGGGCGGCGGTCGCCAGATGTGGGGCGATACCGGACTGCTGCGCCTGTTCACCGGCGATATCGGCGGCCAGGTGAGCTGGCTGTTGCCCGCCGCGATCGTCTCGATGGTGGTCGCGCTGATACTGATGCGTCGGCTGCCGCGCACTTCGGCGACCCGAGCAGTGCTGCTGCTGCTCGGCGGCACCATGCTGGTCACGGCCCTCGCTTTCAGCTTCATGGCGGGCATCTTCCACGCGTATTACACCGTGGCGTTGGCTCCCATGCTGGCCGGCACCGTCGCGATCGGGGCCGGGATGCTCTGGTCGCGTCGTTCCCGGCTGTGGTCGCGGATCACCATGGCCGCCGTGGTCGTCGCGACGGCGCTGCTGGGCTGGAGCCTGCTCGAGCTTGCCGCGGGATGGCTGCCATGGCTGAAGTTCGTGATCCTCGCCTTTGGCGTGGTGGCTGCGGTGCTGCTGCTCGTGACACGGGGTGGCCGCCGGGTGCAGATTGCCGCGGCAGCCGTGGCGCTCGCGGCCGTGCTGCTTGGCCCGTTCGCCTATACGCTGCAGACGATCTCGACAGGGCACACCGGCTCGATCGTGTCGGCGGGCCCGGCGGTGAGTGGCTCCGGCGCGGCCGGCGGTCGCCCCACCGCTAGTCCGGGAGCACACAACAAACCGAGCAGCCAGGGGCGCGCCCAACCGCTGACCGGCGGCCCGGGCTTGCCGCCCGGAACACCGCCGACTCGGGCCGGCGGCACGAACTCCCTCGCGAGTCCGCTCGCCGCGGGTGGGCTACTAAACGTGTCCGCGGTGTCGCCCACGGTGGCGAAGTTGCTCGTCGGCAATGCCAGTTCTTACCGCTGGATCGCGGCCGCCGTCGGCTCGCAGGAGGCCGCCGGCTACCAACTCGCCACCGGATACCCGGTGATGCCGGTCGGCGGCTTCAACGGCAGCGATCCTTCGCCGACGCTCGCCCAGTTCCAGGCGCTCGTAGCGCAACACCGCATCCACTGGTTCATCAGTGGCGGCGGCCGCAAGTCCAATGGCGGGTCCCGTGATTCGAGCGCGATCACCGCCTGGGTGGTGGCGACGTTCACGGCCACGATCGAGGGCAACTCCACGATTTATGACCTGACGAAGTAGCGGGCCGCAGTGGAGCCGGTACGGGTGATATCGGTGCCGGCTCTGCGCAGTTTTACCGCGTTCGCCGCGCGAGAGTCACACTCGTGAAACGGGTCGGTCACCGCTGACGATGCATAATGGTGATCGATGTATGGAATGTGACCGTACACATCGCCGATGAATCCGGATCGACACGCATGGAGCCAGAGCGGGTTCGCGCCCCTAACATCAGGGATGTCGCGCGCCTCGCGGGGGTGTCGTACCAAACGGTCTCGCGCGTACTCAACGAGAGCCCGAGCATCAAGGACTCGACGAAGCAGCGCGTTCTCGATGTCATCAACGAGATCGGCTACCGGCCCAACCAGGCAGCTAGGGCACTCGTGACGAGCAAGTCGCGCACGATCGGCGTGCTCTCGCAGCAGACGGCGTTTTACGGCCCAACAACGAGTATCACCGCCATCGAACAGGCCGCGAAAGAGGCCGGCTACCGGCTGAGCATTACCAACATCTCCTCGGGCGACTACAGCGCGATCAAGAGCGGGGTTGACTACCTGCTGAGCCAGTCGATCGAAGCGCTCGTCGTGATCGCCCCACAGGTGCGGGTCTTCGAGGTGCTGAGCGAGTTGTCGATCACCGTCCCCTTCGTCACGCTGCAGACCACCGACCTCGGTGTGCACAGCATGTCCGTCGACCAGACGGCCGGCGCGCGGCTCGCAACCCGGCACCTCATTGATCTTGGCCACACCGAGATCATGCACATCTCTGGCCCGCAGGACTGGATCGAGGCGGAGGCGAGGATGCAGGGCTTCCTCGAGGAGGTCGCCCTGGCCGACCTGCGCACCAGGGCCCCGATCCTCGGCGACTGGAGCGCGCACTTCGGGTACTACGCGGGGCTCGAGCTGCTGCGTTACCGAGACTTCACCGCGGTGTTCGCCAGTAACGACCAGATGGCGCTCGGCTTCATGCATGCCTGCCGCGAAGTGGGGCTCAGCATTCCCGGCGACATCAGTGTCGTCGGTTTCGACGACATCCCTGAGGCCGCACACTTCTTCCCGCCGCTCACGACCGTGCGGCAGAATTTCCCGGAGATCGGGCGCCGGGCGATCTCCCTGCTCTTGGCGGAACTTCGGGGCGAGACTCCCGTCGAGCACGGGCAGATCCTGCCCGAACTGATCATCCGTGAGTCGAGCGCTGCCCCGGTCACGAGGTAGTAATCCGATAGTTATCCGCGACGGCATTCTGCGCCTTGACAAATGTGACCGTTTCGCCGGTAACATGGCCCCACGCTTTGTGAACGGTCACATCACGTTCACGGCGATACCTCCAGCACAGCAGCACGGTCGGCAGTACGGTCGGCGGCACCACAGACAACGGAGTCACAGTGAGTTCATCCCCGCGCGACGAGTATGTTGTCGGCATCGACCGTTGCACCCTCTCGGGTCGCGTGGCTAATGACGCTGGTCTCCGCTCGGCCACCCACGACTACCCCACTGCGGTGAACTCATGAGCGACTTCTCTCCCGAAGTGCAGGTCGCCATTGCCCGCGTGCGCGACGAGATCGCCGCACTGCACTCCGAGCTCACCCGATACGCGCTTGTGGTGTGGACAGGTGGCAACGTCTCCGCCCGGGTTCCCGGCGCCGACCTGTTCGTCATCAAGCCCTCCGGCGTCTCATACGACGACCTCTCGCCGGAGAACCAGATCCTGTGCGATCTCGACGGCAACGTCATCCCGAACACTCCGGGCTGGGAGCGTTCCCCGTCGAGCGACACCGCCGCGCACGCCTACGTCTACCGCAACATGCCAGAGGTCGGCGGTGTCGTGCACACCCACTCCGCTTACGCGACGGCGTGGGCCGCGCGCGGCGAAGAGATTCCCTGCGTCATCACCGCGATGGCAGATGAGTTCGGCGGACCGATCCCGGTCGGCCCGTTCGCGATCATCGGCGACGACTCGATCGGTCGTGGCATCGTGGCAACCCTCACCGGTCACCGCTCGCGCGCTGTGCTGATGCAGAACCACGGCCCGTTCACCATCGGCACCGACGCCCGTGACGCGGTCAAGGCTGCTGTCATGGTCGAGGATGTCGCGCGCACCGTGCACATCGCCCGCGAGGGTGGCCCGCTCATCCCGATCCCGCAGGACGCCATCGACGCCCTGTTCGCCCGCTACCAAAATGTCTACGGACAGCCGAAGGCTGCACCGGCAGCCAGTGCAACCAGCCGGCCGTCGCAGGGAGCTGGCCAGTGAGCGCCGAAGCCATCCGCGCCGGGCGGACGTCGCTCGGGATCGAGTTTGGGTCCACGCGCATCAAGGCATGCCTCGTGGCCGAAGACCCCTCCGTCGTGCTCGCCGTCGGTGAGTTCGAATGGGAGAACCAGCTCGTCGACGGCCGGTGGACCTATTCGATCGACGACGTCTGGGCCGGCCTGCAGGCGGCATACTCCGCGCTCGCCGCCGACGCCCAGGCGCGCCACGACGTGCGCCCCGACACCTTCGGCGCGATCGGCATATCCGCGATGATGCACGGCTACCTTGCCCTCGACGACGCCGACAACCTCGTCGTGCCGTTTCGCACCTGGCGCAACACTTCGACAGGTCCGGCAGCCACCGAGCTGTCCGCTGAGTTCGGTGTCAACATCCCGATGCGCTGGTCGGTGGCGCACCTCTACCAGGCGGTGCTCGACGGCGAGGAGCATGTCGCCGATGAGCGGTTCCTCACCACCCTGGCCGGTTACGTGCACTGGAGACTGACCGGGGAGCGCGTGCTGGGCATCGGCGACGCCTCCGGCATGTTCCCGATCGCCGACGACACTCGTGACTACGACGCGCGCATGCTCGAGCGGTTTGACGAACTTGCAGCAGGCACGGCCCCGGCGCTGCGCATCGCCGGGCTGCTGCCGCGGATCCTTGTGGCCGGTGATGCAGCTGGTGCGCTGACCGCCGAGGGCGCAGCGCTGCTCGACCCCAGCGGGTTGTTGGGCGCGGGCATCCCGCTCTGTCCGCCCGAAGGAGATGCCGGCACCGGCATGGTCGCCACCAACTCCATCGCGCCGCGCGCCGGCAACGTCAGCGCCGGCACGAGCATCTTCGCGATGGTTGTGCTCGAGCACCCCCTGCGTGGCGCCCACCCCGAGCTTGACGTTGTGACGACGCCCAGCGGCGATCCGGTCGCGATGGTGCACTGCAACAACGGCGCGAGCGAGCTTGCCGCCTGGGTCGCGATCTTCGACAGGTTCGCGCAGGCGGCCGGCGTCCACCTCGACCAGGCGGCGGTCTACTCCGCCCTGTTCCGCGAGGCGCTGGACGGCGAGCCGGATGCGGGCGGAATACTCGCGTACAACCAGCTCGCCGGTGAGCCGATCGCCGGCCTCGACGATGGCCGCCCCCTTGTCGTGCGTGCCAACGACAGCAGCTTCACCCTGGCCAACTTCATGCGCGCCCAGCTCTACGGCGTTTTCGCGACTCTGACCCTCGGCATGGCGCTCCTCGAGAGCGAGGGCGTCGAGCTCGATCGCATGTTCGCCCATGGCGGGGTGTTCCGCACCGCGCACGTCGCTCAGCGTTTTCTTGCAGCAGCCCTAGCCACCTCGGTCTCCGTAGCGGAGACCGCATCGGAGGGCGGCGCGTGGGGGATGGCCGTGCTCGCCTCCTACGCTTCGTCGCCCTCGAAGCCGTCGTTCAGTGACTTCCTGCAGGAGCGCGTCTTCCGCGGGGCGGCCGTCACCACCGTTGAGCCTGACCCCGTCGACGTCGCGGGTTTCGCTTCATACCTGGTCGATTACCGCGCGGGCCTCACCATCGAACGTGCCGCCGCCCACTCCCTCACCGCAAGGACACTCTCGTGACCAGCATCATCCCCGACCTGAAGAGCTACGAGGTCTGGTTCCTCACCGGAAGCCAGGACCTCTACGGCGAGGAGACCCTGAAGCAGGTCGCCGAGCAGAGCCAGGAAGTCGCGCGTGCCCTCGGCGGCGCCAGCGACATCCCGGTCACCATCGTGTGGAAGCCCGTGCTCAAGAGCTCGGACGCGATCCGCCGCCTTGCCCTTGAGGTGAACGCCGCAGACAACGTCATCGGCGTCATCGCCTGGATGCACACCTTCAGCCCCGCCAAGATGTGGATCGCCGGCCTCGATGCCCTGCGCAAGCCGCTGCTGCACCTGCACACGCAGGCTAACGTCGAACTGCCCTGGGGCGAGATCGACTTCGACTTCATGAACCTGAACCAGGCCGCGCACGGCGACCGCGAGTTCGGGTACATCCAGACTCGCCTCGGAATTGCCCGCAAGACCGTGGTCGGGCACGTCTCCAACCCGGTCGTCGTCGCGAGCGTCGCGACCTGGGCAAGGGCGGCGGCCGGCTGGTCGGCCAGCCGCAACCTGAAGCTTGCTCGCTTCGGTGACAACATGCGCTACGTTGCGGTCACCGAGGGGGACAAAACTGAGGCGGAACTGCGTTTCGGGGTACAGGTCAACACGTGGGGAGTCAACGATCTGGCGGAGGCCGTGCATGCGGCATCCGCCGACGACATCGACACCCTCGTCGACGAGTACGCCGCGACCTACAGCGTCGTGCCTGAGCTACTCAAAGATGGCGCCCGCCACGACTCGCTGCGTTACGGTGCGGCAATCGAGCTGGGGCTGCGCTCGTTCCTCGAAGCTGGCGGATTCTCCGCCTTCACCACGAGTTTCGAAGACCTGGGTGCGCTGCGGCAGCTGCCGGGGCTCGCGGTACAACGCCTGATGGCCGACGGCTATGGTTTCGGTGCAGAGGGCGACTGGAAGACGGCCATTCTGGTGCGCGTCGCCAACGTGATGGGCGCGGGCCTTCCCGGCGGCGCGTCGCTGAT
Organism: Salinibacterium sp.; assembly: GCA_025352485.1. GTDB lineage: Bacteria > Actinomycetota > Actinomycetes > Actinomycetales > Microbacteriaceae > Rhodoglobus. The sequence goes on along the minus strand of JANXTJ010000072.1, from coordinate 1,791 downwards.
GGAGGACTACACCTACCACCTCACGCCCGGCGAGGAAAAGATTCTGGGCGCGCACATGCTCGAGGTGAGCCCGTCACTCTCCACCGCGAAGCCGAGCCTGGAGATCCACCCGCTCGGCATCGGCGGCAAGGAAGACCCGGTGCGGTTGGTCTTCACGGCCGACCCCGGCCCCGCCGTCGTCGTGGCAATGAGCGATATGCGTGACCGGTTCCGACTGGTCGCCAATGTCGTCGAGAACGTGCCGCTCGACGCTCCGATGCCGCGGCTACCGATCGGCATGGCGCTGTGGAAACCGGCGCCCGACCTCGCGACCTCTGCGGCAGCATGGCTGACGGCGGGAGCCGCCCATCACACGGTCATGACGACCGCAGTGGGCATCGACGTGTTCCGCGACTTTGCCGAAATGGCCGGAACGGAACTTCTCGTCATCGATGAGACAACGACCCTGCGGGAATTTCAAAAAGAAGTGCGCTGGAACGCGGCGTACTACCGACTGGCGCAGGGAATGTAACTAAAAGAAGCTTGCCGGGATCCCATAAGGGTTTCGGTCAGGGCCCGACTTTCATGGACGAAGCCGGACACAGCACCACCACCCACAGCGTCCATTATTGAAAGGAAATACAGTGAAGAAGAGAACAGCACTCGCGCTCGTCTCCGCCGCAGCCATCGTCGTCGGCCTCGCCGCCTGCGCCCCGGCCTCCGGTAGCAGCTCGAACGCCCCGGCAGCCACCGGCCTCATCGGCGTTGCCATGCCGACGAAGTCGTCACAGCGTTGGATCGGCGACGGCGACAACATCAAGAAGCAGCTCGAAGCCGCCGGATTCACCGTCGACCTCGAGTACGCCCAGGATGACATCCCCACCCAGGTCTCCCAGATCGAGAACATGATCACCAAGGGCGCAAAGGCCCTGATCATCGCGTCGATCGACGGCACCACCCTCACCAACGTGCTGCAGGAAGCTGCCGACGCGAAGATCAAGGTGATCGCCTATGACCGTCTCATCAACGGAACCAAGAACGTCGACTACTACGCCACTTTCGACAACTTCAAGGTGGGTGTACAGCAGGCAACATCGCTGCTGACCGGCCTCAAGGTCGTCGGCGCGGATGGCAAAGACCTCGGCGTGACGGGCCCGCTCAACATCGAGCTGGTCGCCGGAAGCTCTGACGACAACAACGCCGGCTTCTTCTTCAAGGGTGCGATGAGCGTCCTTCAGCCGTACATCGACAAGAAGGTTCTCGTCGTGAAGTCGGGCCAGACCGACTTCAGCACCGTCGCGACCCTTCGCTGGGATGGCGCCGTTGCGCAGGCCCGCATGGAGAACATCCTGACCAAGAGCTACTCAGATGGCTCGAAGGTCAACGGCGTGCTGTCCCCGTACGACGGCCTCAGCCGCGGAATCATCTCGGCACTGACCTCGGGAGGTTACGCCAAGGGCGCTGGCTTCCCGATCATCACCGGCCAGGATGCCGAAATCGACTCCGTCAAGGCGATCAACTCCGGCGAGCAGTACTCGACCATCTACAAGGACACCCGCGAGCTCGCGAAGGTGGCCGTGTCGATGGCTGTTGACCTGCTCAGCGGCAAGACCCCCAAGACGAACGACACCACGACCTACAACAACAAGGTCAAGGTCGTTCCGGCGTTCCTGCTGCAGCCGGTCATCGTCACGAAGGACAACATCAAGGCTGTCCTCGTCGATGGTGGCTACTACACTCAGGCCCAGATCGGCTAAGTGCGGCCCAGTATGAAAATTCGGTCGGCGGCGGGAAGCGTTGCTCCCCGCCGCC
>JANXTJ010000053.1 GCA_025352485.1 Salinibacterium sp. | reverse complement strand
GCCCTCGACAACATCCAGCGCGGCCTCGGCGAGATCGATCTTGATCGCTCCAAACTGGCGGCCGACTTGGACGGCAACTGGGAAATTCTGGGCGAGGCGATTCAAACCGTCGTGCGCGCTGAGATCACCGCCGGCCGCAGTTCGATCACTGACCCCTATGCGCTGCTCAAGGAGCTGACCAGGGGCAGGCGCGTCGGTCAAGCCGAGCTCGTCGCCTTCATCGACGGCCTCGACATCGGCGCGGATGCCAAAGCTCGGCTTCGCACGCTGACTCCCGCCGGGTATGCGGGGTTGGCCAGCTCGCTCGTGGACTACCTGCTGCCGTAACGGGCTGTGCGGCGCTGCCGGTCAGGGCCGCGGCGGTATGCGGCGCTGCCGGTCAGTGGCCGCGGTTGCGCTTATCGTCGCCGCGGTCGAGCACAGAGCGCTGGTTTTGCTCGTCGAGGTCACCCTGCTCCGCGAGATCGGGAGCGACGGCCAGCGCGAGCATCGCCAACCCGACTAGCGCGACGATGAATGCGATTCCAAAGAAGATCAGGGCCAGCACGATTTCGCGCGTCGCCATCAGCACAACGAGACCCGCGAAGACACCGAGTATGGCAGAAATGGCGAGCAACTCGAGCGGGCGAAGTCGTTCTCGCAGCGGCGGCTTAGCGGTGCGTTCCGCTTTCGGGTCGGGTGCCATCAGGCCGGGCCTTTCACTGTCGAGAGCGTGCGTGGGTCGGTGGACCATTTGAGCGAGAGACCCGCGATCACCAGGTGGATGCCGGCGATCGCCCAGTAGGCCCCGAGCAGACCGACCACGACAACGGCGGCGGTGAGCGCACGCGCCACCCCGTCGGGCCCGGTGAAAGACTGCACGAAGCCCGGCGGGACCAGGAGCACGGCAATGGCCAGAAGCACCGTGAGGCCCCCCAGAAAGATTCGGTCGCGACCAAAGCTGTTGGTGCGACGGCCGCGCACGCCGAGGTACAGCTCGATGAATCCGGTCACGACCGCGAATCCGGTCAGCAGCAGGATAAGGAAAGGTAATCCCGCGCCGGGAACGGCGAGGGCCGCCGCACCGGCCAGAATCGCGATGCCGCCCTGCACGCCGAGCAGGGCGCGCTCCACGACCACCCCACGCTGCCGCAGTGCCGCAACGAGAATGACCGCCCCCGTGGCGAGGCCAAACAGCCCGAACGTGGTGAGGCCGAGGGTCGCGGAGTGCTCCGCGGTGAAGGTGACGACGGTGGCGAGGATCAGGGCAGGCACGGCGCGGGCGATCGGAACGTACCAGGGGACCGCGGTCTCCCCGAACACTCGGGAACGGGCCGGAACGGACAACGAGCGCCCACTTTCTCAAAACAACCTCGCCGGGTTCGCGGCCTTTCCAGTGTAAAGCGCGAAACTGAACGCTACGCTCCCGGCGGCAGGTCGACGAACCGAGAGAAATGACCGTGGAACCCGACCGTGATCGTGCGGGTGGGGCCGTTGCGATGCTTGGCAATAATCAGGTCTGCCTCGCCCGCGCGGGGGTTCTCGGCTTCGTAGGCACTCTCGCGGTGCAAGAGAATGACCATGTCGGCATCTTGCTCTAGCGACCCAGACTCACGCAGATCCGACAGGGCCGGCTTCTTGTCTGCACGCTGTTCTGGCCCACGGTTGAGCTGAGAGATAGCAATCACCGGCACCTGAAGTTCTTTGGCTAGCAGCTTGAGGGCACGGGAAAACTCGCTGACCTCCTGCTGGCGCGACTCGACCTTTTTGCCACTGGTCATGAGCTGGAGGTAGTCGATGATGACCATCTTGAGCCCGACCCGCTGCTTGAGCCTGCGGCATTTTGCACGGATCTCGACCAGGGTCATGTTCGGACTGTCATCGATGTAGAGCGGGGCATCATTGATGCGACCGCGGGTCTGGGCAATCGTGGTCCAGTCGTTGGCGTGCACCGTTCCCTTACGCATGTGCTGAAGCGGCACAGCGGACTCGGCAGAAAGCAGCCGCATCGCGATCTCGCTGCGCCCCATTTCGAGCGAAAAGATGATCGTGGGCATGTCGTGTTTGATCGCCGCAGAGCGAGCAAAGTCGAGGCCGAGGGTGGACTTTCCGAGTGCAGGCCGTGCCGCAAGAATGATCAGCTGGCCCGGGTGCAGGCCGTTGGTGAGTTCGTCGAGCTCCGCGAAGCCGGTAGGCACACCGACCATCTGACCGTCGCGGCCGCGGGCGGCCTCGATCTCGTCAATCGCGGTGGTGACGGCGTCGGTCAGCGGGACGAAGTCTTCGCTCTCGACACCGCCGGTAACCGCGTAGATCTCGGCTTGAGCATTGTTGACGAGGTCGACGACCTCACCCTCGCTCGCGTACCCCATCTGCACGATGCGAGTGCCAGCCTCGACCAGCCGACGCAACACCGCTTTCTCGGCAACGATGGAGGAGTAGAAACCCGCGTTCGCCGCCGTGGGCACGAGCGCCGTGAGCGTGTGCAGATACTCGGCGCCGCCCGCGCGGGTCAGTTCACCGGTCTTCGTTAGCTCGTCGGCAACCGCGATGACGTCTGTCGGCTCGCCATGGGAGTAGAGCGACATGACCGCGTCGAAGATTGTCTCGTGCTTGGGGATGTAGAAATCCACACCCCTGACCGTCTCGATGACATCGGCCACCGCGTCTTTGCTCAGGAGCATGCCGCCGATCGCGCTTTGCTCGGCAAGCAGGTCGTGCGGGGGAACCCGGTCATTGCGAGAGTCGCCGCGATTCTGCCCCGGACCGATATCGCCGGACTGGCGCTGGTCGCCGGCCAGCCCCAAGTGAGCAATGGACATTCGACCCTCCAATGGGTGGCGCTATGCCTCAGTTCTAGCCGCATCCGCCGACACTGCAGCAGAGCGACGCGCGCAGCAATCACTGTTCTCGCGGGGGCTGCCTCACGATAGGGAACCGGCGGGATTCATCACAACCAAGGCTGTGGATGGGGCTGTGGATAAAAGGCGCGAAACGCCGGGCGTCGTGTGAGCAACCTGTTCAATTGGCTGTGGACAAATGAGACGATTGTCCTTCAAAGCTGCATTTGACCAGCATTTTTAATTTTCGTGGCATGTGTGTAAAAACATGTTTAAACTGCCACTTGAGGGTTGGGCGCTAACCTGAATCCCTGTGTACAAAACCCGTGGTTCCGGCCCCCGTTAACGGGGGATAGCGGCGAGCTAAGCCCGCCGCTATCCGCCTTAAAGGGGTATCTACTTACCGGGAAGCACCTGCAGTGTGATGGTGGCGACCAGGTCGTCACGCAGTCGAACGGTAGCTTCGTGCTCACCGATCGCCTTGATCGGGCTGGTGATCTCGATCTTGCGCTTGTCGATGGCCCCGAGACCGGCGGCGGCTACGGCATCCGCGACGTCGGCGGTTTTAACCGACCCGAAGAGACGACCACCCTCACCGGCCTTAACGGTGAGCTTGACGGTTGCGGCCTGAAGGCGAGCCTTCAAGTCTTGCGCCTCCTCGAGGGTGGCGTGCTCGCGGGAAACGCGCGCGGCCTTGATCGATTCGATCTGCTTTTCGCCACCGCGTGTCCACGCCACGGCGAAGCCTTGGGGGATGAGGTAGTTGCGAGCAAAACCATTTTTGACGTCGACGACGTCTCCGGGAGCACCGAGACCGGTGACCTCGTGCGTGAGGATCAGCTTGGACATTATCGGAACTCCTTAACGGCCGGAGCCGGCGTAGGGAAGCAGTGCCATCTCACGAGCGTTCTTAACGGCCGTGGCGATGAGGCGCTGCTCCTGCACGGAGACACCGGTGATGCGACGAGCACGGATCTTTCCACGCTCAGAAATGAATTTGCGAAGGGTCGCGACATCTTTGTAATCGATGACGCCGACGCGGATCGCTTTGGCCGGGGCGGCGTTCTTGCCGTCCTTGCCCTTGCGAATGGGCTTGCGGCGATCGCCGCTGCTCTTTCCTGCCATGAGTATTTATCTTCCTTAAAATTTGTTGGGGCGCGAGGCCCCTGGTCGCCGGTTCCGGACGATTCGAAGAATCGGCCGGTGGCGCCGAGGGTTTAGAAGGGCGTCTCGTCCGAGTAGTTGCCGGGGGTGTTCCAGACATCGCCGCCCGAAGCGTCGGGAGCGGATGCCGCCCACGGCTCTTCGACCGGCTGACTGGCTGCGCGAGGAGCGCCACCACCGGAGGCACCAGCACCGACGCTTGCGCCGTCACGGGATGACGCTGCTCGCGTCACCTGTGCCGTTGCGTAGCGTAGCGATGGGCCAATCTCGTCAACCTCGAGCTCGATGCTGGTGCGCTTCTCGCCCTCTTTGGTCTCGTAGGAACGCTGCTTCAAGCGACCGGTCGCGATGACTCGCGAACCCTTGGTGAGCGAACCGGCGACGTGCTCAGCGAACTCACGCCATACGCTCGCGCGTAGGAAGAGTGCATCACCGTCTTTCCAGTCATTGCTCGCGCGGTCGAAGTTGCGCGGCGTAGATGCGATGGTGAAGTTGGCTACCGCGAGCCCAGCCTGCGTGTAACGCAGTTCGGGGTCACTCGTGAGGTTTCCCACGACGGTGATGACGGTCTCGCCGGCCACGACCTACTCCGCGTCCTCAGCCACTGTTTGAGCAGCAGGCTTCTGGGCGGCGGGCTTGGCGGGAGCGGCATCGGCGACAACAGCAGTGGCCTTCTCGGCAACCGGAGCCACTGCAGCGG
>JANXTJ010000036.1 GCA_025352485.1 Salinibacterium sp. | reverse complement strand
TAAGTAGTTCGACGCGGTGGCCTCGCCCGGATAATTCGGGCGAGGTCATCTCGATGCGCGGCGCGGGGTGTGAAGCCCGGCGCCGCGCATTGCCTCAACCTTTTCCGCGTGTGCCGGTGCGCGCGCGAGTCACGTAAACTGCTTAAACGGGAAGCGACGAAGCTATCCCGGCAACCGATCCAGCGGGGAATCAATCGATGGTGAGTTTCATCCTGAGACGGATTCTTGTCTCAGTACTGGTGTTGATCGCGGCGTCATTTGTCATGTACACGCTGACCGCGTTCTCGGCACATCCTCTTGACGATCTCTTGAGCAGCAGTGCGCTGAACAAAGAGAAACTGATCCAGGCGCGAATCCAGGCGCTACAGCTTGATGTGGCTCCGCCGCTTCGCTGGTTTTTCTGGCTGGGTGGGGCGGCCAAATGCCTCATTCCGTTCGCTAATGCGTGCGACCTGGGTAAGACGATTTCCAACGCCAACGTCACCGATATTTTGCCGATGGCAATGCATTCCACCATTCAACTGGTGACCGGCGCTCTGGTTCTCGCGGTCGTCCTCGGGCTGACACTCGGAATTATTACCGCGCTTCGGCAGTACAGCGGTCTTGACAACGCCGTCACCTTCACGAGCTTCTTCCTGTACTCGCTGCCGTCGTTCCTCATCGCGGTTCTGCTCAAGGAATTCGTGGCGATCGGCTTCAATAACTTTCTGGTGTCGCCCACGATCCCGATCCCGATCGTGATCGCAATCGGTCTCGTGCTGGGGATCCTGGTGCAGTCGGTCGTGGGCGGGGAAATACGGCGCCGGCTTCTGGTCGGCGGTATCACCACCGTGCTCTCTGCGGTCGTTCTGTATTTCATCTCCCTCACCGGCTGGCTCCTTCAGCCGGGGCTCGGGCCGATCGCCATCCTGTTGTTGTCGGTGGCCATTGCCATTGGCGCGACCGCGCTCATCGCGGGTCTGCGAAATCGGCGCGCGCTGATCACGGGCTTAATAACGGCGGCTCTCGCTCTGGTCTCCTACTTCGCCCTGCAGGGTTTGTTCAACGTGGCCTCGGCGGCCACTCTGGTCATTCTCGCCATCGCCGCGGTGGTCGTGGGTCTGGTTGTCGGCTACCTGATGGGCGGCTACGACCGAAGCCAATCGATGCGAGTCGGTGCGATTACTGCCGCGCTATCGGGCGGGCTGGTTCTCCTCGATCGCTTCATGCAGTCGTGGCCGACGTATGTGACCGAGGTGAACGGGCGCCCGATTGCAACGGTCGGATATCAGACGCCGAACCTCGGTGGGGATGTCTGGGTATCCGGAATCGACACCTTCACCCACTTCGTTCTCCCGACGATCGCCCTACTGCTCATCTCGTTCGCCAGCTACACGCGCTATGCGCGAGCGGGAATGCTCGAGGTGATGGGCCAGGACTACGTGCGAACGGCGCGAGCGAAAGGGCTGCCGGAGCGCACGGTGGTCGTTCAGCACGCCTTCCGCAACATGCTCATCCCGATTACGACACTGGTGGCTTTCGACGTCGGGGCTCTCCTCGGCGGCGCGATCATCACCGAGTCGATCTTTGGAATACCAGGAATGGGCCAGTTGTTCTTCGCCGGCCTGGGCCGTGGTGACCTGAACCCCGTGATGGGGTACTTCATCGTGATCGCGGCAATGGCTATCTTGTTCAATTTCCTCGCCGACCTGGCCTACGCGGCCCTCGACCCGAGAGTGCGGGTTCGATAATGACGAACGCGAACGATCCGATCGTTTCCCTCGAAGCGGTTCTGCCAGCGAACAAGCCACCCGAGAGCCAGGGGCGCCTGATCTTTAGACGATTCCTGTCTAATAAGGTTGCCGTCGCCGCCCTGATCTTGGCGTTCCTCATTGTGCTGTTCTCCATCTCGGCGGTCGGGCTTGGCCCGATCCACGGGTGGTGGAAATACGGATACACCGACCTCAACCCGCAGGAAAATGGGGGTTCCCCCACCCTGTCGCTGGTCCCCGAATGGCTGGGCGGCAAGGGAATCTTCCTCGGCAACCATCCCTTCGGGCAGAATCGAATCGGCAAAGATTACTTCGCGATGACGATGCGTGGAATCCAGAACTCTTCCCTCGTCATGGTCGTTCTCGGGCTGATCGCTACCCTGATCGGTGTCGTCGTCGGCTCCATTGCCGGCTATTACCGTGGCAAGACCGACGCGATCCTGATGCGCATCACCGACGTGTTCATCGTCATCCCTGCCCTCGTCATCGGCTCGGTCGTCGGTCACGCGTTCGGTGGATTCGGTGCCGCGACACTGGCCGTCATGCTGGGCTTCTTCACCTGGATGGGAATCGCGCGGCTGGTGCGGGGCGAGTTCCTGTCATTGCGTGAACGCGAGTTCGTGGAGGCGGCGCGAGTCGCAGGGGCATCCGATGCTCGAATCATTTTCCGCCACATCCTGCCGAACGCCCTTGGCGTGGTCATCGTCAGCGCCACCTTGATCATGGCGTCGGCAATTCTGCTGGAGACCGTGCTGAGCTACCTTGGCTTCGGCATCCGCGTGCCCGATGTCTCGCTGGGAAATCTGATTGGCGAAAACCAGTCGGCCTTCCTGACCCGGCCTTGGCTGTTTTGGTGGCCGGCACTCTTCATCGTCTCGCTCGCGCTGCTGGTCAACTTCGTCGGCGATGGCCTGCGAGACGCCTTCGATCCGCGCCACCGTCGGTTCTCGCTGCGTCGGATGCAGGAAGAGCGCCCGAGCCTTGCCGAAAACGAGAACGTTCGTGCCGGCGACAACGGCGACCTCATGGACCCTCAGAAGAAATGACGCTCGCGGACCTCGTCATCGTCGTATACGACGAGAAACCGCGCGCGGCGCGATTAGGCGATCAGCAGGGCTGGAACCGACGCGGCCACCGAAACGACAATCATTGCGATCGCCAGCCAGTGCCAGCGGATGTCGACGCGCGTCGCGTCCGCCACACCGCTTTCGATGGCTCCCGAGCTTTGCAATCGCTGCCAGCGACCACGCACCAGGGCAGCAGCCGCCCCGGACTCGCTGGATTCCAGGTCGCCAGGGCGCACCGTTTGGGTGCGGTACGGCGCCGTCTGGCTCTGGCCCCGAGAGGCGGCCGCGGCGTTGCGATAGCCGAACGACCGACCGGGCGATGGGGCGATCCATACCTCGTATTTCTTGCCGGGGGTGAACAGCGTCAGGGCGAATTTCGTGTCGACGTGCACCAAAGCATTCCACGGGATTCGCACCTCACGCAGTGGGTTCACAATCCTGATCTCGTCATCGCCGATGATGAGCAGCGGTCGCCAGAGCGATTCCCAGACCAACAGGCTGATCGAGGCCAGCGGCACCAGATAGGCGACGTGAGTCGGCCGCCCGGTGAAGAAGAGCGAGACAGCGATCACGACAAATATCGCCCAGATGGCGATCGCCAGCACGCGGTTGAATCGAGAATGAACGACATCGCGTTCGGCTTCAGGGGGTCGTGGCATACAGCTATGTTCGCAGGCTCCCCACGCCGCGTATATCCGCAGGCAGGAAAGGCACGGCCATGACAGTCGCAACCGACCAGAGCACCCCGGTGCTCGAGGTGTCCGATCTCAACGTTGACTTCGGGGTAGGCAACCAGTGGGTTCCCGCTGCGCGCCACATGAGTTACCGGATCATGCCCGGCGAGGTTCTTGCTCTCGTCGGGGAGTCTGGTTCGGGTAAGAGCGCAAGCTCGATGGCGCTTCTTGACCTGCTGCCGACGAACAGCCGCATCAGCGGCAGCATCAAGCTGAACGGTCGCGAAATCACCAACGTTCGCGCGCAGGAGATGCGACGAATTCGCGGTGGCGAGATCGCGGTGATCTTCCAGGAGCCGATGACGGCCCTCAACCCCGTTTACACGATCGGGGCGCAGATCATCGAGACGCTTCGCGTGCACTACGGAATCGCGCCATCCGAAGCGAAAAAGCGCGCCATCGAACTGCTCGGCATGGTGGAGCTGCCCGATCCACTGAAGGCCTTCAACTCGTATCCGCACCAGTTGTCTGGCGGTCAGCGGCAGCGGGCCATGATCGCGCAGTCGATTTCGTGCGATCCGATTTTGTTGATCGCCGACGAACCGACCACCGCGCTGGACGTGACCGTGCAGGCCGAAATTCTCGACCTGCTTCGTAGCCTGCGTGATCGGCTGAACAGCTCCATCCTGCTCATCACTCACGACATGGGCGTTGTTGCCGATCTCGCCGACCATATCGCCGTCATGAAGAACGGTGTGATCGTCGAAACCGGAACGTCATTGGAGATTTTTTCGAACCCTCGGCACCCGTATACCCAGGCGTTGCTCGCAGCCGTTCCGCACATCGGTCAGCGCGAGGGAGCGGAGATCGACACCACGGCGGCGATTGCGATCGCCGGCGACGAGTCACCGAATTCCGATCACATCCGGGTAACTGAACGAAGCGCCGAGCAATCACGCATCGCGGAGACGCTGGATAACCGACCGGTCGTGCTCGATTTCGACGATGTCGTCATTGAGTACCCGAAACACGGTCGGGTGCCCGCATTTCGGGCAGTTGACCACGTCAATTTGCGGGTACACGCCGGCGAGGTTGTCGGGCTGGTGGGGGAGTCTGGATCGGGGAAGACCACTCTCGGTCGCGCGGCAATTGGTCTGCTTCCGATTACCGAGGGAACGCTCACCGCCGCCGGGCAGGACATTTCGCGCTCAAATCCGAACGACATCCGAGCACTCCACAAGAAGGTCGGCATCGTCTTTCAGGACCCGGCGTCGTCGCTGAACCCGCGGATGCCGATCGGCGAGAGCATCGGTGAGCCGCTGTTGCTCGCGAAAAAGATGAAGGGTCAAGCGCTGTTCACCGAGGTGGAGAGGCTCCTCGACAGCGTGGAGCTGCCTCGTGCCTATCGGGGACGTTTTCCGCACGAGCTCTCCGGAGGGCAAAAGCAACGGGTGGGAATCGCCAGGGCGATTGCCCTCAAGCCACTGCTGCTCATCGCTGACGAGCCAACGAGTGCGCTCGATGTCTCGGTGCAAGCCCGCGTTCTCGACCTGCTGCAGAACCTGCAGGCCGAGATGCAGTTCGCCTGCCTGTTCATCACCCATGACCTGGCGGTAATCGATGTTCTCGCCAATCGCATCGCGGTCATGCATCGCGGCAAGCTCATCGAGGTGGGCACCCGCGACCAGATCTTGCGCAGTCCGGTCGAGGCGTACACGCAGCGACTTCTCGCCGCGGTTCCGCTGCCCGACCCCACCCTGCAGCGCGAGCGCCGCGAAGCGCGGCGGGAACTGTTGAGGGCGGCGGGCGAGTAGCCGAACGCTCGGCGCGGTGGCGGGCGCAGGCCCCGCGGGCGGTTGCGGGGAGCTCGGCCGCCATCCCGTCACGGCTGCCCGCCTGTGAACGCGGGGCGTGGGCTATAGATGATTGGCCGCACGCGGTACACTCGATTCGCGGAGCACCACTGTCGTGATTCTGCCGCCACCGACTCTTTCTCTGGCCTCCCTTCTTCCTCGAGACAAATATGGACGTATAGCTATGGCAATCGCCACTCGTAATGACCTGCGCAACGTGGCGATTGTCGCCCACGTCGACCACGGTAAGACGACCCTCGTCGACGCCATGCTTCGCCAGACCAACTCGTTCGCCGAGCACGCGCACCTCGAAGAGCGCGCCATGGACTCCAACGACCTCGAGCGCGAAAAGGGCATCACGATTCTCGCCAAGAACACGGCGATCTCGTATAAGGGCCTGCACGCCACCGACGGACCCATCACGATCAACGTGATCGACACCCCCGGCCACGCCGACTTCGGCGGAGAGGTCGAGCGCGGGCTATCCATGGTTGACGGCGTCGTGCTTCTCGTCGACGCGAGCGAAGGCCCGCTGCCGCAGACCCGGTTCGTGCTGCGTAAGGCCCTCGAGGCCAAGCTGCCGGTCATCCTGCTCGTCAATAAGACCGACCGACCGGATGCCCGCATCGATGAGGTCGTCTCCGAGAGCCAAGACCTGCTGCTCGGGCTCGCCAGCGACATGCACGACGACTTCCCTGACATGGACCTCGACGCCGTTCTCGATGTGCCCGTTGTCTATGCCTCCGGCCGTAACGGCGCGGCAAGCTGGAACAAGCCGGAGAACGGCACGCTTCCGGATAACGACGACCTCGAGCCGCTGTTTGACGCAATTCTCAAGCACATTCCGGCCCCCACCTACGATGACCAGCACCCGCTGCAGGCTCACGTCACCAACCTCGATGCCTCCCCGTTCCTCGGTCGCCTCGCCCTGCTGCGTGTCTTCAACGGCACCATCAAGAAGGGCCAGACCGTGGCCTGGGTCAAGCACGACGGCAGCGTGCACAACGTGCGCGTGACCGAACTGCTGATCACAAGGGCTCTGGATCGATTCCCGACCGAATCCGCGGGCCCCGGCGACATCGTCGCCGTCGCCGGCTTCGAAGACATCACCATCGGCGAGACCCTCGCCGACCCGAACGACGTGCGCCCGCTCCCGACCATCACGGTCGACGACCCGGCGATCTCGATGACCATCGGCACGAACACCTCGCCGATGATCGGCAAGGTCAAGGGCCATAAGCTCACCGCACGAATGGTACGCGAC